>JAADIP010000122.1:19027-34159 GCA_013151275.1 Calditrichota bacterium
GGGAAGAGTCTCTTTTTTCACAACCGGTATCAGCGGTTGATTTGCCTCTTTAGCCGTCCGGTACCCGTATTTCCAATCTCCTTTGTGGGAAGTCAGGCTGAAATGAAAACTGTGATCTCCCTTTTGCAAATACCAGTTGCCTTCCCGGTGACAACTTTTACGGGAAGCAAGCAGCAAAGGCTGAAGGATCGGATAATCAACGGGATCATCGGTCGGATCCTGATAATCCCACACCGCGACGCTTGAGCTAAAAGTAACGCCGATATCGCCGTCGGAAACAGATATCCAGTCCAGTACTTCTCTGGGGCGAACCTGCGACGCGGGCTGTACGTATCGTTCTCCAGCCGCTCCGGGAATTTCGTCTTCCCCTACCGTCACCTTGCCGAAAGGAACCTCGTAAGTTGTTTTGCCGTTTTCCGAATTTACGGGAAAAGCGAGCCGGTATTCCCGATAGGGAGTTCCGTCCCAATTCAGCAAATCCACATCAAAATCAATACGTTTGAGGCGCGCAAAAGCGGTCACAATAATTCGGACCTTTAAACGGGGCATCTCCTGCTCCAGCTTAAATCGCGTATAAACCGGACCGTCGGCAATTTTTTCCCAGAACGCCTCATAATTGCTAATTCGATCAAATCCTTCGGTTGTGGGCTGTTGAACTTCGGCAAACTCACCGGCGCCGTTTCCTTCGGATTTCATGGTAAACAATTCGGCGATTTTGAATTTGTCCGTGCGGAACAGATCGCGCTTTAAAGTTTTATCGTAAATTTGTTCGATTCCCCCTTTTGCAAACGTAATCCGGTAAAAATCATTCTCAAACGTCAAAATCTTTTCTTTTTCCGAATTCACCGAGGCGACGGATTTTTCCGCGGTAGTAAAAAAGAAGGTTCGATACCCGACGGAAGGAACGTTGAAGGCGATAAACCGTCCCTTAATGTTTTTTATGCTTCCGTCGTCAAAGCGCGCCAGTCCGGTAATCTGATATTGAAGGTTTTGTCCCTTTTCATCTTTTAATTCAAGTCCGAACGCTTCGGAGGGTTTAAACGACAGTTCAAAATCGACCGCATCGTTACGCTGCCAGGCAAGGGGATTAAACACGATTAAGGCTGCGGCGCTTTTTTTGTTCCCTTTAACATGTCCTGAAATTTTTTCCAGCGATGTTTTTAAAATCTCTTCCGCTTCGCGGCGAGCAAACCTCGATTTGTTTAGAAATACCTGATCGGTAATGTGTCCGTTTTTTCCGCCCCAACCGTGATCCGGGTAAATATGATTTTGCCAGGCATTTTCCAGCCTTTCGGCGGGATATTGATCCCAATTTTTCTCCAGAATGCAGGCAAGCGCGGAGAAGGTTTCGGCGACGGGCAGTAAGCGCGCGCCCTGTCCGGACTCGGTTAAAGCCCGATGATGCGAGGGTCCGTGGATGTACACCCACACATTGGGTCGTTCCCCTTTAATCACCGGTAAATCATTGTTTTTTTCGAACAGTAAATCCAGGGCGCGTTGTGCGGTATCATATTTGAACAGCGGCGCGCCGAGTTCTTTGCTCTTCCGGTTTTCATCGTAAATTTTAAGTCGGCTCCAGCTTTCAAAAAACGGTTCAAAATTTTTAGGGCGGCTCATGTCCGTCGAATATATGACGGGCAGATGCGGCGGTAAGCGACGGGTCTTTAAAACGTCTGCCCAATCCGCGATAAACCCCGGAGCCCGCATGATAATGCCGTTCGTATTTTCCCGCAGGAATTGACTGTTGGCGTGGTAGTGTCCGGGCGAATAAATCCCGATTTTGGATCCGTCGGGACTCTGCCAGTAGAAGAATCCCCGTTTATGCCGACTAATAACCATGTAATCGACGCCGCTCTTTTTAAGGATCTGCGCCATTTGCAACGTTCTGCCGGGCACGTCCACGTTAAACGCCACACGCGGATCGTACCCCGGTAAAATCTTCTTTAACCATCGGCGACCCAAATACAATTGGCGAATCAGGCTCTCTCCGTAGTACATGCCTTCGTAAGGTTGATTGTAGGTTGCGCCCCATTCCAGCCTGCCCTCTCTGCTGAATTTCCGAATCTCTTTCAAACGATCCGGATGGCGTTCCAGGTATTCCCTGAGCATCAGCGCGTCTTCCGCGGAATAACGATAATTTTTATCCGATTTCAACAATTTTAAGGCGGGAGTAATAATCAGAGTATCGCGCTGAATTACGCAATTTTGCGGAGAGTCCATCCAGGCAATGTCCTGATGACTGGAACTGATCAGATGCACGGTTCCGTTTTTAAGATAGGATTGATTCATCAATTTCAGATTGTCGATAAACGCGGAAAAAAAGTGTCCGCTCGCTTCGGTGATTTTTATTTCATTTTTTGAACTGTGAGATCGATTGATGGTCAAACCGTTTTCGAAAAAAGCAAAATCGGGCTTACGGGTTTCCGAAGGATCAAAACGATCGATCATCTTTCCGTCAACATAAAAAACAAGCGGAAATCGAAGCTCATTAATTTTTACCTGTCGGAATGTAACCCGACCGGTCAATTCCTGCTCTTTGTATTGTAATTCTCCTTCGAGCTTCAATTCTGCCTGATCTCTGAGCTCGATTTTTCGAGCCTTCTTTGCACTCAGGAATGATATTTCGATTGTGTTGGTTTTAGGTAGTAAAACGCAGCGGTACCAAAAGCCGCGGTCTTTCATTTTGAGCAATTGATCTACCAGACCGGGATGTTCAAAGGTCATGTACCAGGCTGAACTTTGCGAAGCCTGCCCGTTGACCTCGATGAGCAACGATTTTCCCGGCGGGTACAAATCACCCGGCAGGGTAAGAATCATATATCCGAAAAGGTCGCCGAATTCGTCGTCGTAAACGCTCATAAACCGCAGTTCCGCGCCGCGCCTGCCGTTAATCCGCCAATTAGGTTTATTTTGGGATGTGAACGTCAGAATCTTTTCACCGTTAACGAATAAATCAAAAGGGACTTCTCCCATATTGACGCCCAAACCGGCTAACCAGATAAGACGAATTTGTTTTTGAGTTGAAGAAGGAAGAGCTGCGGTTTTCCAGCCGATGCGCATGGTTCCGTCGGTAGCCCTGGTGATAAGCGCCTGATTAACATCGGGTTGGGAAGAATGATATTCAACGGATTGTCCGCTTACTTTTTCCCGAAAGCCTTCCGCGAACTCAACGGTACGATCGCCCGCCAACCCAAGAACATATTTCGTTAATTGATGCATATAGCCGTCACCTGACCTTCCGTAAACGAATACGCCCGAAATTAAAAGGAATAAAAAAATTTTAGAGGTACGATTCATCATCCTGTCTCCGATTTAAAGATTCCCGGAAAACGGTCAATAAGAATATTCCGTGAAGGTCTTGTACATCATGCGAATATTCTCCAGAGGGATATCGGGACTAATCTCTCCGCAGGCAATAATTCCTCCGTCCGGAGTTCCCAATTGATCAAACACGTAAAGAATGTGTTTGCGGACTTCTTCGGGAGAGCCGAAGGGCATGACATACTGGCGGTCCAGATCGGTTCTGAAACAAACCTTACCGGCAAATTGTTTACCCACTTTTTCAACGCCCATGACCGAAGCCTGACAATTCAGAACATCCACGCCCAAGTCCAAAAGATCGGGAATAATATCGATGATGTAACCGTCGGAGTGAAAGTGAACATCCATCCCTTTTGCTTTGACTTTTTCGAACATGGTTTTGTAGGCGGGTTTGAAAAACCTGCGCCAGAAATCAGGATCGATCATTAAGGCATGTTGAGTGCCCCAGTCATCCGCGAAATGGATGCCGTCGTATTCGAGAGCCAGCCATTTATCAAGCCAGCGTAAATTAAATTCAAGGAGATCGTCCCGCAGGCGATAGACCTCTTTTGATTTGTAAGCCAGATCCATCAACAAATTTTCCATGCCGCGCAATTGCTGCATCTGCTCGAAAAAAGTAATCCAGGCGCCGCGGGCGTAGTAATCTTCATTAAATCCAGCCAGATGACCGCTGTAAAGCCGAGCCTTTGGCGGTCCCGCATCAAACTCCGGAAATTTGTATTTATCGTAGTCAGACCAATCGGAAAAAGGATATTCTATCGGGATTCCGCAGATGCCTTCGGTTTCAACATGCCACAACGTTCCGAAATCATCGTAGTTTTTTCCCTTTTTGTACATGGGCGGCAGATCGGTTCGCTTCATGTCCGGAAGATAATCCCATCCGAAATCTTCGTGAACTTCGTTCAGAATTTCGTTAAGCGCTTCGCCGTATTTAAATTGCGTGGCGGGCAGGATGGCATGAGATATGGGCGCCCTATCGGGATTTTTAAAACGGATGGCGCGCTTGACGCGTTCTCTGCTTTTCATAACTTTTATCTCCGGTCGGATTTAAATTCCAAAAACAGCATAATATTTACGATTTACGATTGTTGATTTATGATTTGCGGTTTCCGGTTATCGTAATGCGTAATGCGTAATGCGTAATGCGTAATGCGTAATGAGTTATCTTCACCATCGCTCAAAATCTTAAATAATCCAACCAAATTATTTTTTGGAGAATAAAAAAATTTACTTCCTTACAACAAACATTTTATTATTTTCTGCTTACTGCCTACTGCCTACTGCTTTCTGCTTTCTGACAATCTTTTTTCTTTTGTCTTATTCGTCACTCATCACTTGCAGAATCGTGACCACCGGAAAGTGATCGGAAATCCAAAGAGCGCCGATCTTCAGAGGAATAAAATAATGCTCCGTTACCTCAAAATATCGGTTGCAAAAAATATGATCGATAATAACCGGGTCGCTGACCTTTCCGAAGCCGTTAAACGTTTGCAATCCGCCGCTGTGAGGCGTCTTTGAGGCAAAATAGGTGTCTTTCAATTCAAGTCCGGGTTCGTCTATTATTTTCCGATAAACGCCGCTGCCTTGCGGTACATTGAAATCGCCGGCAATAATCAACGGTTTTTGTTTGACTATTTGCTTAGCCTTGTCAAGAAGGATGCGAACGCTTTGCAAGCGGGCGGAATCGCTCACATGGCTGAAATGGGTGTTAAACATCCATAAATCTATCCGATTCTTCAGGTCAAACAGATTCACAAGCGTAACAATTCTCGGAAGCACCGCTCCCTTTCCGATGCTCCCCGCTTTTTCGGGCGTATCCGAAAGCCAGAAAGTTTTTACATCCAACAGAAGAAAGCGGTCGGATTTAAAGAAGACGGGCGAAAACTCTCCCTTGGTAAGCCCGTCGTCCCGTCCTACTCCGTAAAAATGATAATCGCTCAGCGCCGAATCCAGATAGCTTACCTGATGACTCAGAGCCTCCTGAAAACCGATCAGGTCCGGGTTCTCTTTTCTGATCGTCTGAATAATGAGTTCCTTGCGATTCGTCCAGGCGTTGGAGCCGTCGTCGGGATTATCATAACGTATGTTCAGGCTCATAACTTTAACCGGGGCGTTGTCTTGCGCCGCCAGATTTGAAAGCATAAACACAACAAATAAAAACATCAGAATATTACGCGACATGAGTTTAACCTCCGTACATTACAATAAAAAGTGTCTGTAATGCAATTTATTGTTCATAAGGAAAGTTAGCGTCCGCCGGACTTTGGGCTAATTCCGTCAGAAACTCGCTAATCCGATCGCAGACCAAATTCAAATAGCTTTGTCCTTTTTGCGCCGATGCTTTAAAGGGATTTCCCACAGCGCAATGATCATTCAGTTTTCCGAAATTGCGGCTGGTTTGAACCCAGCCCCGCCGCAGAGCCTTAAAACGGAATTTTTTACCCTCGCCGTCGCCCGCGTTTTTCAGTTCCACTAATTCGGGATAAAGATGCAAAGCAACGGAGGTTTCCAACTCCCCGGCGTGATCATCGGGATTTTCAAATATTTGATCGTATTGATCTTCTCCGACCTTCCACCAGTTGCAAAGGAAGATATGCACTCCTTCTTCAAATTGAAGCCGCCGGATGAGAGCCTTGAATTCATTTCCCCCGTGTCCGTTTAAAAGCACGATTTTCAGGATTCCGTAATGTTTTAAAGAACGGACGATGTCTCCCACAAGAGCATCGAGGGTGGATTGATTGATATGCATGGCGAAGGGGAAATCCATCAGATTGCAATCGACTCCGTAAGGAATGCCGGGTAAAAGGATCACTTTTTTTGTGGCTTCCCATGCTTTGCGCACACAGCGTTTCGCGACCTCCGTGCTGTGGAAAAAATCCTGTCCGTAAGGCAGATGACGGTTGTGCGGTTCAATGGCGCCAATGGGCAGCACGGCAACCTCGATTTGTCGCCGGGAGAGTCTGCCCATGTTGGTTTGCGTTAAATCCCAATCGTTAATCATTGACTGTTTCTCCGTTTTTTTCAGATTCCGATTCTCCCGATTAAAAGCCGCGCGGATAAATAAAAATTGGCTAAGCCCGAATTAACGGAATGACGGGAATCCGTTAATCTTTCGTTGCACCTTTTCAATCGGCGTCGTTATTATTAATTCGGATAGTTTTTTGTGAAAGGAAAGATACTTAAATTTCGCGTAAATCACAAAACAATTAAAGACTTCACAGAATATTTAAACATTCATCCGGAAGCGTTATGATGTTCAATATGATCGATGACGGCAATAACAATACTGCGCAGAGGCTGCCTCCGTTCAAAACCCAGTTCCTCGGTGGTCGAATTCCCTTCCGACATAACGAGAACCTTGTCCCCTACCCCGGCGTCAACCGTATCCACCGCAATGATCACATCTTTTTCTTTGCGATCCTGCAGATCGATCGGTTTGACCAATAGCAGTTTTTTATTTTGATAGGAATAATGTTTTTGCGTGGCGACAAGATTTCCGATGACTTTTCCGATAATCATAAAACTTCTACTTTCACTCTGTTTCCAAATGATCCACAATTCCCACAATGGTCACGTCGCTGGGAATGGAACGATCTTCAAAGGGCACGGTGGCGTCGCCTCCGCCAACCCAATAGACCAAATCGTTTTCTCCGGAACCCACAGTATCCACGGCGACAACAGGCATTCCGGTCGGTTGATCGGCTTCGTTTACCGGCTGCATGATGTAAAGAGTGGTTCCGTCTAATTTCGGATCCTTTACGGTAGCCCAAACCTTCCCGATAATACGTCCCAATCTCATTCTACCCGTCCGCTCTTTTGTTCATCTCGGTTATCCGCTTCAACATATCCTTTCATGTCCCGGTGGCGGTTATTCTGAATGGTGTTTTCTGAACAAAACTTTGCCGTGCATCTCAAGAGTATCGACAATGGCGACAATGCTGGTATCTGTGGGCACGTTTGTTAATTTTTCGGATTGCCGCGCCGAACTTCCCCGAACAATGATGACCACCTCGCCCTCTCCGGCGCCAACCGTGTCGAGAGCCACCACAAATTTATTGGTCTCTTTAAGATCGGGTTCCAGCAACTGCACCAGCAAAAGTTTATAGCCTTCCAAACGCTTTGATTTGGCGGTTGCCACCACATTACCTTCAACTCGAGCTAATTCCATAAACTTTTCCTCTGTCTGAACAATTTGTTTTTAAAATAGTGCCGGAGAAGATTAAGAGCAAGTATCTTTACTGTCATTTTTTTACTGGAGGAGTGACGAGTGACGAGTAAGACAAAAGAAAAAAGATTGTCAGAAAGCAGAGAGCGGAAAGCAGTAGGCAGTAGGCAGTAGGCAGTAGGCAGTAGGCAGAAAATAGTAAAATGTTTGTTGTTAGAAAGTAAATACTTTTTTATTGGCTAAAAAATAATTTGGTTAGATTATTTTAACATTCTAAGTAACAGTGGAGATAACTCATTATTCATTATTCTTTATTCATTATTCATTACGATAACCGTAAACCGCTTAAAAGATTATGCCAAAAAAAGCAGGAACTTAAGCGTTAATCTACTAAACGGATATTCATCCAACCCGCCTTACTCGCCTTTGTAAACCTCCTTATACCTATTTCGGCTTTGCAGTTGACTTTTTTATTGAAAAGACCGAATCCCACAAAATACCCGGGAAGAACACGGTTTCCGTTACGGAGGCTCAGCTCTGAAATAAAACTGAACGAAACGATTTTAGCGACTTCCGCTTTGGGAGAATTCGATTTTTCCCGAGCCCGAACAATCGGGTTTGTGCCGAAAATAAAGAACATGAAAAACAGTATCTTCACCGCGGTCTTCATACGATGTTCTCCGATTTATTATTGCGGAAATCGAACTTATTTGCCACTTTCCTTACGGGAGGCGCTTCCGTCCGTAAAACACATCATCCATTTTGATCGCCAAATAACGGGCGAAAAAGTTACGTTTGATAACGGCGCGCGTCGTTCTGTGCAGGAGATTGTCGGGATGGGAATAGGGACAAACCTTCATGCAGCGCGCACAATCGGTTCCTGCCGAGCTCCAATAACCGAAACAGGCTTCGGGATTTATTTTCCAGCGCAAGACGCCCTGCTCAAATTTTCGGTCGTCAAAAGAGATGGCTTTACTCGGACAGTTATCGGCGCATTTTAAACAACGGCTGCAAAAGTCGATCACGGTCGAATCCGGTTTGTAGCTGTCCGTAATCAACGGCAAATCGGTGGTCACCACGCCGATCCGCACGCGGGGTCCCAATTCGGGCGTTATCAACAAGCCCATTCTTCCGATTTCTCCTAAGCCCGCATCACGAGCCGCCAAAGGACAGATCAGCCGGTAATTACCGTCAATGTGGGCGCGAGCCGGATAACCCGATCTGCGAATAAAAGCGGCTAACTTAACGGCAAGCACGCCGACTTTAAGATATTGATCGGCTGACTCCAGAACCGTGGGCGCAAGAGGGGCATGATCAACTGTCTCCTTATCCATCTCCGCCGTAAAGGCGACGGCGAATCGGTGTTCTTTAAGGACTTCCGCGCCGTAAGGTTCCTGCCTGCCCAAATGACTGTACAAATGGTAATCCTGTAAAACAGTAACACCGACCGAGTGCGCTCCGGAACGCAGCAGCCAATCTTTAATGAAAGCTGTTATCTTTTGCGGATCAAAATTTTGCCGATTTTTATCCGCAACTCCGTTAACATAAGGATGCAAAATTTCCACGGTGTCAAAGCTGCTTTCCGAGGCGGAAAACCAGACGGGATCGTAAAAACGCGACTTTGGATTTAGCAGCCCCGGTTTGCGCCGCCATTCGTCGTCCAAAACCTTTTTTTCGGGATGCGCGCGGTAATAGTCCTCAAATCGCGCCGTGCCCGGTTTTAACCTCCGACGACTGAACATGATGTCGCGTTCGTCAAATCGATGCGACGGTCGCGGGGAAATTTCAATGCGTTTCGCAACCGGATCGAAGGGAAAAAGGAGGAACAAAAAAATCAACGCCGGCAGCCCAAAGAATATCAAAATGACAAAAACATTTGCCGGAACTTCAAAAACGTAAAAAAGAAAATAGGGAACGGAAAGCAAAAAACCGGCGGTAAAGAAAATATACGAGGCTCTTGTTTCTTTTTCTCTCAGGGAGATGATTGCCGCGGAGAAGAAAAAGAACAAAATTAATGAGCCGAAAATTAAAAACGCATAAAGCACACCGAATTTCCCGAAAAAATTTCAAATCGCTTTTTTAGCTTTGCAGGAAGATAAAAAATCTTTCGATTCACAACAAACGCAAACTTTTGTTTACCGGAGATTAAACGGATTGTGTGATGAGTGACAAGGTCGTGATGCGTGATGCGTGACGCGTGATGAGTAACAAAGTGACGAGTGATGAGTTTAGAGGTTTAGAAGTTTAGGCGTTTAGTTGTTTAATTTAGAGCGGAAAATGAATGTCAGAAAGCAGTAGGCAGTAAGCAGAAAATAATAAAATGTGTCCATTCTAAAAAGGTCTGTATTTGTCATTTCGAGGAGCGCAGCGACGAGAAATCTTTTGTCTTTATTGGAGTTATAAGATTTCTCACTGCGTTCGAAATGACAGAACACGGTTTTTAGAGCGAACTCATAAAATGTTTGTTGTTAAATAGGAAATACTTTTTTATTCTCCAAAAATTAATTTGGCTGAATTATTTAAGATTTTGAGCGATGGTGAAGATAACTCATTACGCATTACGCATCACGCATTACGCATTACGATTACCGTGAACCGCTTAACAGATTATACCAAAAAAAGAAAAAATTCAAATAGCGCAAAGGAAGGCTAAAAGATTTTTGATTTATTTTTCTCCCGCTGTTTTCCGCGCCTCCTTCGCGCTCCTGGCGTTATCTTCAAATCGACCTTGCCGTTTGCAGAATAAAATTCCACGCCTCGGTTACATGGCGCTTTTGCAGATAGGTTTGTCCCGTGACCAGGCGAAGCGTGTATTTGCCTTTGACCCGCGTGTGAGTCAAAAATAGTTTACCCGATTCGTTTAATTTACGGAGAAGCTTTTCATTCAATTGATCCAGTTTTTTTTCGTCATTAATCTTTGGAGGGCGGTAACGAAAACAAACAAGATTTACGGTGCGCGGCGCCATGATTTCAAAATCGGGCTGGTTTCTTATTTCCTGCTCCAATTCCTTTGCCCACTGAAGATGCGAACGCAGTCTCTCCCGAATTCCCTTAACGCCGAAATTCCGAATCACAAACCAGAGTTTAAGCGCTCTGAAACGCCTCCCTAAGGGGATTCCCCAATCACGATAATCATTAACCTTTCCCGTCGTGGAAGTCTTCAGGTATTCCGGCAGGATGGACATGGTGCGCAGCAGGGCGTCCCGATCCTTCACATAATAAGCGGAACAATCGAAATTGGTGAACATCCATTTGTGAGGATTAAAAACAAAGGTATCGACCTGTTCAATGCCTTCCGTCATCCAGCGATATTCAGGGAGAACAAGAGCGGTTCCGGCAAACGCCGCGTCCACATGCAGCCACAGATCGTATTCGGCGCAGATAGCGGCAATTTCTTTCAGCGGATCGATGGCGGTGGTTCCGGTGGTTCCGAGAGTCGCCACGACAGCCACAGGTTTTTTGCCGTCTTTTCGGTCTTTTTCAACGGCTTCCCGCAACGCTTTGGGGTTAAGTCTCAGGTCTTCGTCCACAGCGACTTTCACCAGATTTTGCCGACCGAATCCGGCGATCATCGCGGCTTTTTCGACGGAAGAATGCGTTTCGACCGAACAGTAGATGCGGAAGCCGGAAAAATCGGCAAATCCCTTTTCATTGACGCCGAATTGAGAATACTTTTCTCTGGCGGTCAGCAAAGAAACGAGGGTCGCCGAAGAAGCGCTGTCCTGAATCACGCCTTCCCATTTTTCGGGAAGACCGGTCATTTGCTTTAACCAATTGAGTACTTTTTCTTCCAATTCCGCCGCCGAAGGAGAAGTATCCCAAATCATGCACTGAGCCGCCAAAGCGGCTGTTAACATTTCCGCCAGAACGGAGGGATAACTGGCGTTAGCCGGAAAATAGGCAAAAAATCTGGGACTTTGCCAGTGCGTAATACCCGGCAAAATAATCTTCTCAAAATCTTGCATGATCGCCTGAATGGGTTCGCTTTCTTCCGGCGGATGCTCGGGAAGCTGATCATAAATTTCCCGCGGTTGAACCTGCGATTTAACGGGCAGTTTTTCAATATCCTTTAAATAATCAGCCATCCAGTCCACAAACTTGTGCGCTTCTTCGCGGAATTCTTCAATGCCTATCATGCCACTCTCCTTTAATCACAACCCTAATTTACAATTCAAGGCAATTTATTTCCAATCCGGAACCTTGGCTTTTAATCGAAAAGGTCCTTGCTTTAAAGCCGTCTTCTGTTCCGAAGTTAAGCTGCCGAATTCAAACAAACAAACGCCGCCCGTATTTGCCTGTCGAGCCGCCTGAATCTCATCCAGCAAAATCTCGGGTCGGAATCCCTGATACGGACCGAGTCCCACATAACCCGGTATTCCCTCGGGCAATATGTTTTTTAAATAGATTGCTTCTTCCTTCACGGTACGGACATCCGGCGTGTAAGACATGGTAAAAATTTCCTGCAGAAAACCCTTTTTCAGCCAATATCCCCAATTCTGCATTTTAGTTTCACGACTCTCCTTCACCATCGGAAAAACATCGGCGGATAACCTGATTTCGGGAAACCGACTCTTCAGAAGCTCGTGCACACTGCGCACAAAAGCGTTGATCTGTTCTTCCCGATAGCGGTTCCACTGTTTCCAGATTTCGGGATCGGACTCCGGATCAATCGACAGCGGATCAACCGGATAATCCAGGCTGAATTGCTTCCGGCAAAAGTCGCAATAACAAAATCCCTGTTCAACGGGTAAACTAACCGGATATCGGATGTAATCCAACTGCAATCCGTCAACATCGTATTTACGCAAAATAGATTTCTGACTTCGCCGTCCCGCACCGGCGGGTAAGTTTAAGGCGACAACACGCCCGACAAAACAAGAATATCGCGTTTCCTTACTGCTCCGAAACTGAAATTTCCGCCTCCAGAATCGCGTCTTTTCCTGTCCTGACTTCCCGCTTGAATTCTTTCCCCTTATAATCAACGACGATCATATATGAATGATCGGGTAAAACATCAAAAGTCAGCACATCGTTCATGTCGTTTTGTTCGCCGCGGGAAAAGCCTTCTTCAATCACTTTGTCCCCGTCCAAAAGTTTCACCTTTGCGGGAATGCGTTTTTTTCTCTGTTCGTCAAACACCATAATCCGTAATTCCACATTTTGTCTTGATCCGGAATTTTGCGCGTACCGTCCGGTGACATTTACCGCCCACAGGTAATCGACGTTGGGATCGAACAAGTCCGGAAAGGAGATTCCCGTTTTTTTGTAAGACACGGCGTAAATGCGGTATTTCCAGTCGCTGTTGTTGGCGTGCGCCGCCCGCTCTTTGAACCAGGTTTCGTCCAACGGTCCCTGCTCGCCCGCTCCGATAAAATGCCAGCCGTTATCCCAGATTTCTACCCAGGAATGGTTGCCGGAATTATCGTACCACAGAGGCACGCCCACAAACCGCGCGGGAATTCCCACCGCCCGGCAGGCATCCGTTAAAAGAATCGACAGACCCGTGCACGAAGCCAATCCCGCTTCCATTGATTCATAAGGACTTTGATCCGCCTTGGGGCGTTTTGTCGAATAGCGCACGCCGACAATGTCCCATATCTTGTTGTTTAAAATGACCACGGCTTCGCCCGGCGATTTAACGTCTTTGACCAGAGGCAGAAACTTTTCGTAAAAATTCTTGCGCCAGTTATCGCGACGCTCATGAATATTGGCGTAAGGTAAAACGTAGTTTAAAAAGAGGGAATCCGGAATATCCTTACCCCAAGCCGTCTCTTTCCGCGCCTTGAAGGCAAAGTCCGTTTGTTCCGATAAAAATTTAGCGCTAAGCGATTTCAGATCGCGTTCGGGCATATAAGCTATTAAAAAGGCTGCTGCTTCGATCTGCTCGTCGGGTCGGCTTTGCAAAAATTTTTCCAATTCGGCGCGATTGTTCTCCGATTTCTCCAGCGCCTGCAGTACTGCCTCCCGATAGGCTGCGGGAATACGATCCTGAAGCGACGTCTGACAGGCAAAAAGTCCCGCAATTAAAAACAGCAATATTTGTTTTCTCGGAATCATCAAATGTTTCTCCTGCTTTAATGAATTTGCAAAAAACCCGGTTACTTCATTTTAATCAGAGATTCGTGTAATCAAACACTGCCTCCGCCCTGCCTGTTTTATTTCACGGAGTCGCGCGGATTTTCAAAACAGATATAAATTTTAGCACTTTCAATTTTGAAGCATTCGTCCTATCTGATAATAATCTCATCCATAAATACCCAGGCTTTATCGCCCGCGCCGATATGCCAAAACGGACATTTCTTAAGTCCGTAAATATTCAGCCGCACAAAGCGGACATTGTGGTCTGCCTGAATATGAGCGTCCTGAATGGTTTTAAAAAAGGGATTTATTTTGGGCTTCGGAAAATTAAACGAAGAAATTTTACGATAGTACTTTCCGTCTCTGGAAACAGCGAGCGATATTTTTTCCGGAAGAAAAATCCATGCTCCCTGATCCTCCAAAAAACCGATTCTGATTTCCCTTATTTTTCTCACTTCGCGCAGATCGATAAGTAAATTGACGTCCGTGCCTTCAAAGCCTACCCAACGCCGGTCGTTAAATTTTGACGTGCCTCTCAAACCATCGACCAGCGCCCGGATTCCCTCTTCATTGTATTTTGGCTGCGCGTCATTTAGAAGACGGATATCTTTTTCAACGGCAAAATGAACCACTTTTTCCGCCGTTACTTTCTCTTTCGGTATTCCCCAATCGGGTTTGTTCAGATCGCAGATATCGTGGTTTTCTTTGCTCAAATTGATTAAAAGTCGGGTCAGTTCTTTCTTCTTATTTTCAAATCCGCTTTTATTTGCCAGATTAGCGGTTTCCCAGGGATCGTTATTCAAATCAAACAGTTGCGTGTGCTTTTCGCCCCGCACGTTGTATTTAATCAATTTCAGGTTATCTTCGGTTATGACGCCGCGCATAAAGTGCCGGTAGGCTAAAAAAACTTCCGAACGCAGGCGATCGGATTTTCCCTTTAATACCGGCAAAAAACTCTTTCCGTCCACGCCGGCGGGCGTCTTAAATCCGGTTAACTCGCAGAGGGTCGGGAATATGTCCGACACATAACAAAGGGCGTTGCTGCGCCGGTTTTCGGCAATCCCGAATCCGCTGACAATCAGCGGCACCCGCACGCTGTGCTCATAGAGATTCTGCTTACCCATCAGTCCGTGTTGACCGATCGCCAGACCGTTGTCTCCGGCGAAAACGATTACTGTATTTTCCGCTTTTCCTGTTTTTTCCAGGACGTCGAGGATTTTGCCGATCTGCGAATCCAGATGACTGATGATGGCGTAATAATCGGCAATGTGCTGTTTGATTTCTTCCGGTGAACGCGGCATAGCGGCAAGACGTTCGTCGCGCACATCCGTTTCTCCGTTATCGAAGGGATGGCGGGGCATAAAATTCGGCGGCAGATCGATTTTAGCGGGATCGTAAATTTTCCGAAATTCCGCGGGAGCCTGGCGGGGATCGTGGGGAGCGGTAAAAGCAACGTACAAAAAGAAAGGATTCTCCCGGTCGTAATTTTTCACAAATTCAACAGCCGCGTCCGCAAATAACTCGCTGGAAAACTTTTTGACGACGGTCTTCGCGCTTTCCGGATATTT
>JAADIP010000119.1 GCA_013151275.1 Calditrichota bacterium
AATCGTAATGCGTAATGCGTAATGCGTAATGCGTAATGAGTTATCATCACCATCGCTCAAAATCTTAAATAATTCAGCCAAATTATTTTTTGGAGAATAAAAAATTATTTCCTTTTTAACAACAAACATTCTGCTATTTTCTGCTTACTGCCTACTGCTTTCCGCTCTCTGCTTTCTGACAATCTTTTTTCTTTTGTCTTTTGTCTTTTGTCTTACTCGTTACTCGTCACTCGTCACTTGTCACTTTGTCACTTTTTATCCCTTATCAAATCGCCGATATTCCCGCGAAAGTAGTTCACGTTCAGCGCGGCTAAATGTTTGTAAAATCCCTCCATGCGGCTTAGAAAATCCGCCCAGTCTTTGTTTTCTTTATTTGTCCAGACAACTTCGGCTAACGCGGCGGCTCGCGGAAAAGCCATGTATTCCACCTCTCTTCCGTTGAGAATGTATTCCGTCCAAACGTTGCCCTGAGCGCCGAGGATGTATTTGGCTTCTTCTTCGTTTAATTCCCGCGGAACGGGTTCGTAGTTGTAAACCTTATTTAATGTTAAAAATCCGCCGATGGCAAGGGGCTGCGTGCGCGGGTCAGCCTGATAAAAATTCAGGTAACAATAGCCGGTGGGAGTCATTATTACATCGTGTTTCTGTTTTGCCGCGGCAATCCCGCCTTTGATGCCGCGCCAGGACATGACGGTAGCCTGAGGAGCGAGTCCGCCTTCCAGAATTTCGTCCCAGCCGATGATGTAACGATTTTTGGTTAATAAAAATTTTTCGATGCGCTGAATAAAATAGCTTTGCAGCTCATGCTCGTCTTTTAATCCCTCAGTTTTAATACGTTCCTGACACAGGGAACATTCTTTCCAGCGATCCTTCGGCGCTTCGTCTCCGCCGATGTGGATGTATTTGCCCGGGAAAAGATCAACCACTTCGGTAAGCACATCCTCTAAAAATTGAAAAGTCTTCTCTTTGCCGGCGCAATAAATGTCCGGGAAAATGCCCCATCGCTCCTGAACCATGTAGGGACCGCCGGTACAGCCCAATTCGGGATAGGCAGCCAGCGCCGCCGAGGAGTGACCGGGCATTTCGATTTCGGGAATAATAGTCACAAAACGTTTGCGCGCATAATCAACAATCTCGCGAATCTGATCCTGCGTGTAAAAACCGCCGTAAGGCGTGCCGTCATAAATGTAAGGCTTTTTGGAACCGTGACCGATCAGGGTCTGTTTGCGGTAAGCGCCTACCTGAGTCAGTTTCGGATATTTTTTGATCTCGATACGCCAGCCCTGATCTTCGGTGAGATGCCAGTGAAAATAGTTCATCTTCTGCAGGGCTATTAAATCGATGTACTTTTTGATGAATTCCACGGGAAAGAAGTGGCGTCCCACATCCAGATGCATTCCGCGGTACTGAAAACGGGGCGCGTCTTTAATTTTTACGCCCGGCACCGACCAGCGCATGCCCTCCACCGTGTCTCTGCTCTCTATTTCGGGCGGCAATAATTGTCGAATTGTCTGAACGCCGTAGAATAAGCCCTTTGCCTGCGGAGCGCGAACTTCGATTTTAGAGGGTTCTATCAACAGGGAATAAGCCCCTTCCGCTTCGCCCACGGTCGGATCCAATTTCAGGATAATCACGTTTGTATCCGCCGCGTTTGTCTGTTCAAAAGAATATCCGGTGGGAATGCCGAAACGTTCGCGTAGAAAATCGACCACCATGCCGACATCGGGATTTTTTTGATCATAAATTATTTTAGTGTTCGCGTTAAATACAAATTCGTTATCCTGAGCTTCGACATGCTGAGGTTTGGGAATGAGAGGATAACGTGACTCTTTAATGCTAAGTTCCGCGGGTCCTCCGCAGCTCAATGCGAAAACAGAAACGAATAGAAGTAGTAAGGACTTGGAAGCAAGGCGCTTAGGATTCATGTTTTACTCCTGATGCTTTGTGGAACATTCCGGAAAATATGTTCTTTCGGTTGAAAAATAAACTAACTAAAAAATTGTTAAACTGAAAATATTTTTGAAGGTAAATATATTTTTAGACGAAAAAATTTCATCAGTCCGACGATATTAAAAACCACCCTGGCGTTCAACCACAAACATGCGAATTGGATTTTCCCAGTCAACGCGCCGAGCCTCGCAACGCAGCAGATCGTCATTGATCCGCACGGCAACATCGGGAAACAGCGACATTAAATCGCGGTGTAATTTGCGGGCGGCGTAATAAAAGCGGTAATCTTCTTCGCGGCGCATTCCCGGCAGAATGGATTTCGGCGGAAGGCGCGTGATTTTTTTCTTCGCTTTTTTTGCCGCGTAGTAATTTTTCACATCTTCGGGAATCGGCACGTAGGTAAAATATTCCTGCAGGTAAAAATTGTAGGCGTAGTCGCCTTTGAAAGCGGCGATAGTCGAATCGATCGCCGAACCTTTATCCAATCCCCTCTTTTTCGCTTCTTTCAATAAAAAACGATTTCGGATGAGAATACCGATTTCGTCGCGGAAGGCTGCGATTGATCTGACGGAGGGTCTGGCTTCGGGCGGCATTTGCCCGAGAATATCCAGAAAATCTTTGATGGTCCATTGTTCGCGCTTACTGAGCATAAAAGGCTTGTTAAACTGATTTGCCAGCCGTTTTTCCGCCTCCCGCAATTTGCCGTCCGAAAGAAACTTCTGACGCCGGAAGAAGGTCTTTTTCGGCTGATCGCTTCCCAGACCCAAGGCTTCTGTTACCGCCCGAAAAGCGTTTGCTTTGATCCGCACGTCCGACGGTTCCATCAATTTTTTAACGTACTCGTTGGCAAGAGATCCGGCTTTTCGCGCTTTGAGTTTTTTACGAAGCGAGGATTGTTTGCGCAAAAATTCGGACTCCGTCAGCATGATATCTTTCTTCAGGTCTGTCACCGTTAAAATATGATAGCCCAGAAACGATTTGACGGGTTCGGAGTATTGCCCAAGCGGCAGATTAAAGATGACGCTTTCCAGAGCTTCATCCAGATCGCCCCAACCGACATCGCCGAGTTCTGCGTCTTGTGCCTTCATCTGCCCTTCGTTTTCCGCCCGAACTACCACCGAATCAAAAGGAACGCCGCGCCGCAATTCGCGGTAATATTTTTGCGCCGATTCCGCGGATTTGGCAAAAATCTGTTTTACGCTAAAGCGCACAGCCGAGCGCCGATAGGCTTGACGCAGTTCTTCCTCGCTCACCGAAATTCTTTTTTCGATTTCGATTTCATACAATCGGTGAACGGCGGCGGTTTGCCGTTTATATTCCAAAAGGCGGCGGATTTGCGGACGATCGAAAATACCTTCGTCATCAGCCCGTTTGGCGGCTAAAATCCGATCCGCCAGCGCTTCGGCGTATTCTTTTAGCCCCTGTTCGCCCTTTACGTAACCGGGAAAAGCCGGATCCAATTCGTAATTGCGGCGAAATTCCGCAAGAGTAAACGTCCGCTGCCCCACAACCAGCGGGTATGGGTTTTGGTCGGAAGATTTTTTGGAACACGAAACAAAAACGAGCAGACTCCCGACAAAAAGAAACGGGAACAGGCGGTTAAAAAATCTCAAAACAAGGTTTATTTTCATGCGCACTTTTTTACATTCTCATGGAAATAATTTTTAATATCTTATTTAAATTCCACCTCCCAGATGGAATAGCCCCATTGCGTGCCGCGGCGAAGGCAATCGATTTTAAGGTAGCGCGCTTTTACTCCGTTCAAATCAATCTCATCTTCCCGACCGTCGGAATTCTTTTCCCAAAACACGGTGCGCCAGTTTTGATCATCATCCGAAATCAGAATTTTGTATTCCTTTCCGTAGGCTGTTTCCCAATGGATGATCATCTTTTGCAATTCGGTCGGTTTGCCGAAATCGAGCCACAACCACTGGGGATCGCTTGCATCGCTGCTCCAGCGCGTGCTCATCTTGCCGTCAACAGCCGGATAGGCGTCGCCCGAAGAAACGCGCACCCGCGAAATGTACACCGGCTGTTTGTCCAAAATGTTTTTGATCTTTTGATGATAAGAACGATTGTCCGCGTAAGCAAGAAGTAAATTCCAGAAATACCGTTCAGCCACGGGATCGTAGCGGCGGTCGAACAAGCCGGATTCTTTTTCCCCGGCATTCAGTCTGCCGCGGATTTGCAGACGCGAAACGATTACCCAGCCGTCGCCGTAGGGAATTTCGAGCACCGCCGGAACCGTAAGCGAAAGATGACAGACAGCCGCGGCATGGTACGGCAGCGAAGGATGCGCATTGTACTGACTGACGATTTCGCCGCCAAAACCTCCGTTGAAAAACTGCAAATGGCGCGATTCGATGTCTTTCCACAATCGATGTCGCGGATTGGTCGGGAACACATAGGAATCATAACCGCCGCGATCAGGGTCTTTCCTGAATTGAATGTGCAGCGAAAGCTCGTCAAGCAGCGGAATCTCTTTCTCCCCGGAAACGCCAAAGGAAGGCTCCTGAACGATCAAAACGCCACCCCACCGGACAAAGCGTGTCAGTTCGGCTTTGCGACTAAAAAAGTCCTTATCCGGACCACCGGCGTTTACAAATACGATTTTTGCCGACTCAAATCCTTCTTTAAAATCCCGAAAAACAATCTGATTTTTTGTCAGCAGATTCCGGACTTCATCGGACGGATCGTGAATCACAAGATCAGAAATGTCGTCTTTTTTTGGCGGCTTAATCGGTTCGAACACAAAGACCGGTTTGCGGCTGTCGGCAATTTTTTTGCCGTTAAGGTCCACAATTTCAGCCACCAGGGTATCGGCGCCGCTTACGGACGGAAACCCGACGATCGCCTTCACCACCTTTCGCTCGCCTTCTTTCAGAAAATGGAGCTGCCGATAAAAGTAATCGGGTTGATTACCGAATTTTAAACGCAGATTGAATTGCCGGTCGCTCTGATCGTCATTGAAAAGATAAACCGCTATTTCCCTTTTTTCGGAAGTTAAAAAATGCCTGTCCCACAACTCGACGCTGACCCCCAAGGGACTAAAGGCGTTTTTAAGCGCTTTCAGGATCGGCTTGGGTTTTAAATCAGCCAGATCGCCGAAGAACCAATTCCCCGTAGCTCCGCCGCGCAGACTCAAATAGACAAAGGGCATAATAGCGTCCAGATCCAGCCTGCGCCACAGTTCCGTCAGTTCGCGGGCTAAAAAGGACTGATGACGCAGAATAGCGTCTTTGGAGGGATTTGCTCCCAGCCAGCGTTCCAGCACAATTTGGGTCAGCGGCGTGGGATTGCCGTCCTGATCCAGCCACCACCAGAGATATTCATTAACCATGGTCGGCGACGGACTATCACGCAAATCGGTAATCGAACGCGAAAAGCCAAATTTTTTCTTGTTTAAAACGGGTCCCAGAGAATAGATGTACGGATGATCCTCGTTAAAATCGACGATTTCCCACGGTCGCGTGGGATCGATCTTTTTTAAGTCGGGAACGATTTTCTCCGTAACCTCTTTGTTTTCCGATTCGTTCAAAGGGTCCCAGATAACGATGCTCGGATGATTGATGTTCTCTTTCACCCATTGGGTGAATTCTTTGCGTATCTGCTCCGCGCTGCCGGAAATCTGCCAGGACATCCATTCGTCCTGCAGCATAATTCCGTACTCATCAGCCAGATCGTACCAGCGGTTGTAGGCGTGTCCCAGATGAAAACGGAAGAAGAACATGTTATGCGCTTTGGGAATATCCACCAGCGCTTTTTTAATCCACTGCGCATTCCAGGGCAAAGTGCCCCTTGTTTGATCGGAGAGCATGCGGTGAAAGGCGATATTGCTGCCAAACAGAACGCGCCGCTTTCCGTTTAAATAAAAATCGCCCTTGCGAATTTCAAAGCGGCGCATGCCAAAGGGAATGATCTGCCGATGGGCGATTTTCCCGCCCGCAGCTATCGTCGCTTCCAGCACATACAAAAAGGGATGTTCGGGAGACCAGAGCCGAAAATCTTTAACGGGAATGTTGGTTTCCAGAATTGTCTCCCGATCCGTTTTCAAAAGTACGTTTTTTTCTTCAAAAGAATTAACAACGCGACCGCTCTTCTTTTCCCTTACGACGTAACGGACATCCGTTTGCTGGGGTCGGGAAGAAAAGTTTTGCAGCTCGGAATGAATTTGAACGCTCCCGTTCTGAATATCGGGAATAATGCGCGTCCATTGAAAACGCGATTGTCCGTAAAGATGCAGCCAGACATCGCCCCAGATGCCGGGAATAAACGAAACCTTTTCAAAATCGTTTCCCACAGCGCTTTCTTTTGGCAGAGTGCTTTTTACCCCGACTCTGATTAGCAAAACATTGCTGCCTTTGCGCTTGATAAACGGGGTTAAATCGAATTCCTGACTGGTGTAGCAGGGAATGTCGCCGCCGACCAACTTGCCGTTAAGCCAGACCTGCGTTCCGTATTTCACCTGTTCCAACTGCAAATAGATATTCCGGAAATCCGTTTCCCGCCCTAATTCAAATTCTTTGCGGTACCAAAAGTACTCGTAGTCCTGCCAGCTCAGCTCCGGCTCCGCCGCGTCCGCCAGCGCCGGGACGGGAATCAGGTAATTAAACCGCTCCGGCATCTCTTTGCCCGGTTCTATCTGCCATTGTCCGTTAAGCGAAATCTTTTGATAGGTCATTCCGGCTCCCTGTTGTGTGAAAATTAGCGTTACAAGTAATAATACGACGGGCAAAATGCGTATTTTCATAAAAACATCTTCCGAATTTTAATATAAAGTAAGCCCTTTCCGGAAGCAACAAACCGGACAAAGGTAATCGGAATAAGCGACTTTTCAAAAATAATGAAGTCGTAAAAAATCTTTTTTCGGTTAATATTGTTCATATTTTCGTGTAATTCGGCGTTTTTCCGATTCCCGCTCCGCGTCGCCGGAAGGGGGCGGGCGGTCGATTTTCGGTATTTGCAAAAATTTACTCCGTTTCACTTTTTGCACGTTCATCAACCAGAATCAGCGCATCAGAATCATCTTTTTGGTGCGGACGTAATCGCCGCTTTTCAGCCGGTAGTAATACACTCCGCTGGCTAAATTACGCGCATCGAAAATCACCGAATGCGAACCCGCGCTTTGGGCGCCGCTGACCAGCGTCCGTATTTTTTGTCCCTGCACGTTGAACACCGTCAATTCAACTTCTCCGCCTTTGGACAGCCGATAGGTAATGGTGGTCTGCGGATTAAAGGGATTCGGATAATTCTGGTTTAATTGATAAGAAACCGGCGCAGCGGTCTCATCTTCTATGCCTGTCACCCAGCCGATTTTATCGAGCATGGCGGGAATCTCTTCATTGGACATGAACAGATCCCAGGGCAATTGGGTCAGGTAATTTTCGATCATGGGAACAATCGTTCCCTGGTCAATGGAAAGGTAACTCGTGGCAAACCAATCCTCATCCAGGTTAAAGGCGTCTTTAAAACCGAATTCGCCCCATAGTCTGTCGCCATAGGTAAAATAAAAGTTTTTTAATGTGGCAATCGACTCCTCGGGCGTGTAAGGCATGGCGCTGACGGCGGCGGTGGGCGTAATTGTGCCGTTATCGCGGGCGGCAATCGGTTCGTGCGCCGAATAGCCCCAGGGATCGTCGCTGGCTGTTAAGCCCCAGACCAACTCGCCGTAGCCGGTGTGATTTTCGGGATTGTCGATACAGTACGCGCGGTTGATCAGCGTAATATTCCGGTTGTTTTCAAAATAATTGCAGAAGGCGTCGGACTTATTGCGCGGATCAAATCCTAAAAACGAATACTGGGTAAAAAACAACGGACCGCCGTAGTCATAGCCGACCCATTGATGATAGCCGTAAAAATTTTTGCCGTTCACGTAATAAGTCGTATTCGTCCAGCCGTCGTAGTACAACGAAGCGGGCACGCCGTGGGTCGGAGAAGCGATGGCTAACAGGTAAACGATCATGGCTTCATTAAAACCTTCGATTCTGAAATTCATGGTCCAGCCGTAATTGGGCGACCAGTGCCAATAAAGTTTTTTCCCGTCCGTGTCGCCCGTGCGGCGATACCAGTCCCATTCAACGCCTTCCCACATTTGCGTTGCTCTGGTTCGTATTTCGGATTCCACATCATTATCGCGATTAAAATATTTGCGCACGATTAACAAGCCCTGTACCAGATAAGCGGTTTCCACCAAATCCCCGCCGTCGTCATATTCGCTGAAAGGGATTGTTTCTCCGGTCACTCCGTTGATCCAATGCGACCAGGCGCCATGATAGCGCGGCGTGACATCCTGCAAAAAGGTTAATATTTTCAATACCCGGGCTGCAATCGAATCCCTTGGTTCAAAACCGCGCTCCGCGCCCACAGCCATTGTGATTAAGCCCATGCCGGTTCCGCCGGAGGCGCAGACATTGCCCGACCCTTTTCGTTCCAGAGCAAGACCGCTTACCGGATGCCCGTAATCGTAAAAATAGCGGAAGGTGGCTTCCTGCACCGAAACGAGCAACTGTTCGTCGGTCATTTTATACGAAGTCGCAAAGACCGTATCGGAAGGCTGTGATTCGTCAAAATTGCGATTAACCGCGGTCACGTAATAGTAACGGGTTTGGTCGTTCCCGCCCAAAAAATCGCTGAATACGCTCGGTTCATGCGCCACATTATTCACTTTTGAATAGGGACCGTCGTACGATTCCGCCCGATAAACATAATAGCCCAAAAGATCGGTTTCGGTATTTCGTCTCCAACGTAAATCAATCCTGCTGTCATGCCCTTTTGCCGTCACATATCGCGGTGCGGCGGGGGGATAGGTAATTCCGCCGCTTCCGGCTTTGACGACTTTGATTTCATCCAGCCAGGCAATATGCTCCGCCCCGTCAACAGCCTTCTGGAAATGAAAGATCGTTTTGATTCTTGTAAAATCGCAATTATTTGCTCCGGGTTTAAAGGCGCTGATCGGAACTTCCACTTTCTGCCAGGTTGTGGTATCGCCGTCAACTCCGTCGAAGTAATCGGCAAGCGCCACCCGCGTGCTTTGATTATTGGACAAATCTTCAATGGCAAGATCGGGTAAATCGGACGCAGCGATCGCCTGCGGACCGTTGATCCAGTAAACAATACTGTCGTACTGCGTAAAATCATGTCCGGGCCAGCCCGGCGAAGCCACGGCAATTCCCCAGTCCCCGCCGCTGTTCGACGTCCAGTGCAATCTTAAACTATGCGCTCCTTTGTAGGGATGCTGCGTATCTACCGGAAATTTGTCGTTTCCTCCGGCTAATTCCAGATCGCTGGGCGCTTTTTCGTAACCCCACGACGAATCGTACAGCTTATCGCCGTCCGGACTATCGCTGAAAAAGGTGATTTCATTCTGCGCCCAAAGACAATACGTTCCCGTTAATAAAAATAAAACGATTGTTTTAAACCACATATTAAATCCTTTATTTTGTTTTTAAATCTGATTTACGATAGACCAAAACATGAATTTCGCCGTGTTCATTTTCTTTGTCTTCGGGAATCAAATTTCCCTGCAACACGCGTCCGTCCGCCAGAATTTTGAGGTCTTCCCCGGCGCTTTCCTCCCGTGTCAGAAAATCGATATGATAGGTCTTCCCGCGAAAATAGCGCGTTACCGAAACATTTTCCCACTCCGCCGGAAAAGCCGGATTGATGCGCAGTCCTTCATAATCAGCCTGAACACCCAACAAATGGTCAACGGTAACCCTGAAAAGCCAGGCTGCGGATCCGGTGTACCAGGTCCATCCGCCGCGCCCGTAAAAAGGAGAATCCGGTCCGTCCATGTTTCCCGGGGTAACGTAAGGCTCCGCCAGATATTCATCCGGTTTATCCCACTTGTGAGCCGGACAAAGCTTGCGGTAAAAATCGTAGGCTAAATCTCCCTTCCCCAGCAAACACGCCGCCCATATAGCCCAGGTGGCGGCATGGGTGTAAACGCCGCCGTTCTCGCGCACTCCCGGCGCGTAACGGGTCAAATAACCGGTTTCTTCATCAGGTTCGGAAAACGCCGGCGCAAAGAGCAACGGACCCACTTTGCAGTTCAGATGTTCGACTATTTTTTCCAACAGAGCCGTCTTCCTCCGTGAATCGGCGATACCGGCAATAATCGCCCAGGTTTGGGCGTTGAGAAAAATTTTGCCTTCTTTGTTTTTATGACTGCCGATCAACCCGCCGTTGTCTTTGGAGGCTCGCCAGTACCACTCGCCGTCCCATCCGAATTGATTGACTGCTTTTATCAGCTCTGCGGCTCTTTGGGAATAAGCGGCGGCTTTCTGCCGAAGATTGATTTTTTTCAGAATAAAATCAAACTCCGTGAGAATGTAATAGAGAAAATGCGCCAGCCAAACGGACTCGCCCTTTCCTTCCAAACCCACGGCGCTCAAACCGTCGTTCCAGTCTCCCGCTAAAATCAGGGGCAGTCCGCGCGGACTAAAACGGCTGAGCGCCATATCTATGGCGCGTAAACAGTGGTCAAGCAAAGAAGAGGTTTGATTATCATCGTAATAAGGCGCAGTGGCATCCAATACCGACCAATCGCCTGTTTCTTTTAAATATTGAATTGCGACAAAAGGCATCCACAGCAAATCGTCGCTCATTCCGGCGTCGTTCCCCTGTTCGGACAGGGGATGCCACCAGTGCAGAACGCGACCGTCCGTGAACTGATGGGCGGCGTGCAGCAGCAGTTGCTCTTTTGTCTTTTCCGGCTGCAAATAGAGAAAAATCTGACTGTCCTGCAACTGGTCGCGAAAACCGTAAGCCCCGCTCTGCTGGTAGTAGGCTGCCCGGCTCCAGATTCTGCCCGTAATCACCTGGTATTTTAACCAGACATTGGTCATTAAATTCAATCCCTGATCGGGAGTGGAAACCGTGGTTCGGGTTAAATAATTTTCCCAGTGATCTTTTACCGAATTAAAAGCGTTTTCTATTTCCGGAGCGGAGCGGTATTTTTGCACCATTCGGACAACCGCCTCCTGCGATTTCTCAACGCCTAAAAAAAAGTGCAGTTCAACCGTCGCGCCCGGATTTAAAGTAACCTTTTTGTGCAAACAGGAAACGGCGTCCGTCCATCTGCCCTGCCGCCCGCTCAGCCGACCTTCCCGCACAGCCTTTGGAGCGGACAGTTTGCCGTACTGCCCCAAAAAGGCGCCCTTATCCGATTCAAAACCGTCCACCGGTTCGCTGCAGGCAAAATATGCCGTATAGGGCCAGTTCGTATTCCAGTGACCGCGGGATGCCGGAACTTCCCACAAACGCTTGCCCGCCGTCAGAATTTGATCTGCGGAATCAAACCTGGTTTCAATAAATATTTTGTGGAATTCGCGGTGACTATCCGGCGCGGCTCCCAGCAGCCATTCGAAGTAGGTAAACAAACTGAGTTTTCGCGCTTTGTCCGATAAATTGGTCAAACGCAGCGTCCAGATTTCCAGATTATCATCAAAAGGCACAAAAATTCGTAAGCGGCTTTCGATTTGATGATTTTTGGTAGCAAAGCGCGTGTAACCCATTCCGTGGCGGCAGATGTATTCATCCGCCTCCTGACCGACGGGATGGATGGTAGGACTCCAGATCAAGCCGCTTTGATCGTCGCGAATGTAAAGGTATTTCCCCCACTGATCGCTGATTAAATCCTGATGCCAGCGCGTGATGCGGTTTAAATTGGAATTGTCCAGCCAACTGAATCCGCCGTTTAATTGCGAAACAACCAGACTGTAATGTCCGTTGGAAATAAGATTCACCCAGGGCTTGGGCGTTTTGGGATTGGTGATAATGTATTCTTTTCCGTCATCGGAAAAATATCCGTATTTATTCTTAAAAACAGACATGAATCACTTCCGTGTTTGTGGTTTAAAACTGAAATTCGATGGAAAAACGATGAGCGTTGATCAGGCGACCCCAATCCGCGTAGGCGTAATCTATGTACAGGGGAAGATTTTGCCCTAAATAATAAACAAATCCCGCTCCCGCGGTGAGTCCTTTTTCCGAATCCTGCTCAAACAGAGCCTGATAACCGGCGCGTAAAAAGAAACGCCGTTTAAAGCCGTATTCCAGACCAAAACTAAGGCTCTCCGTATTGTCGTTGGGATGACGCGCTTCGACGGCTGAAGTCAATTGATTCGTCTCGTTGTCAACAATTTTGGCAGCCAGACCGAAGCGGAAGATCAATGGTAAATCCCATTTATCGGTTTGTAAATTGGCAAAGATGTTCTCATTATCGCCCCATTCATCGGGATTAAAATCGTAATTGACAAAAACGTCCTTGCCGGAATATTGCATTTTAGGACCGAAATTACTGACGCTGATGCCCAGCGTAAGCCAGTTGTAGCCGGTCTTAAAAAGGATGCCCATATCAAACGCCACGGCTGAAGCCACCATGTGCCAGATTTGCTGCCTGATGTACCTGGCGGTAAAACCGATGCTGAAACGATCGGTGAGACTGCGGGCGTAAGAGAGACCCAAAGCCATATCCAGAGCACTGAAATATTCGCCCGTTCCTTCCGGTTCAAATTCGGTGCGAACCTTCATATCCTCGGTGGACAAAGAGATAAAACTGGCGCCGATCACGCCAAAACCGCCCACGCGCACGGCGGCTGCTGCAAAGTTGAAATTCATATCCGCAATCCAGCGCGTGTGAACAAAGTTTACCGCTCCGCTGCGCGCCAGTTGGGTCAATCCGCTGGGATTCCAGTACATAGCCGTGGCGTCGTTGCTCAAAGCCACGTAGGCTCCGCCCATTCCGATTGCCCGGCTGCCCACCTGAATTTTAAGGAACTGAGCCATGGTGGTGCCGGTTTTGGTTAATTTCCCTTCCCCGGCTTTTAACGGCGCCCATACGATTAATGTAAACAAAAGAACGATAGCAATGCGTTTCATAAGTTTTATACCGTTTATTTAATTATAGCGAACTTACCGATTTTTTCACCGATTCCCGGCGCGTCAACATGAAAAATGTAAACGCCGGGCGCGATATCCAATCCGTCTTTACTTCTCAAATCCCAGGACTGCGCCCCGTCGTTGATATCCGTTTTGTGTTCAATGGTCTGCACCAGATCGCCGCTTGTGGTGTAAATGCGAATGGTGCATTCGTTGGGCAGATGGATGAAAAATATTCTGCGTTCTCCCCGACCGGTGGCAAACAGACGCGGGGGTTCCCAACGCGCAGCCGCCACGTAGGGATTGGGCACAACCGCAATTTTATCCAGATCGGTCTTGGCTATCTGCCGATCGACCTTGGCGGCTTTGGTAGTGAATTGATAGACGTCTCCGCTGCGGAAAGGCGTCTTGATCCGGATGCGCAGCACATCGCCGTCCTGCGGAAGAACGGGCTCTTCGTTATTGTACGGATCGAGGAAAATGACGCGCCAGATTTCACGCGGGATGTTGCCTTCTTTGATCAGAATCCGAATGTAATTACCGCTCTGAATTTTGTGATCGGGATTGTCTTCGTTCGGTTCTTCCAGGGCAAACAGAACCTTGCGGTTTTCGTACACGTCCCAAACCGTAAAATTGACCGGAAAACGCGGAGCAAACCACCAACTGGTGTCCTGCACTCCAAAACGGATTTCGTAACTGGAAGGATATCCGGGGCGGCGATGTTCAAAATGATACCGATGCTCCACTTTGATCGGCAGATTGGAAGTCTGGTTTAACCAGCCCGAATTAGCGGCGTCCCATCCGATGCTGTCCGTGAAAACAAACAGCCGCATGCCGTCGAACATGGGCGTGTTGTCTTCCGCGCGCACGGAAAAGGATTCCGAGATAATGGTGTCCGGCGGCTGATTTGTAATATTGAGCAGACTGTAGGTTATGGAATCGGGATGAGTGGTATCGTCGAACGCCACCTGATAGGTTTGATCGTCTTTCACTTGCAGGGGATTCAAAACATCCACCCAGATATTTCCGGTGGCAAATCCCTGCGTGTGCTGAATCGAATCTTTCAGACCGCCGCTTCGGTAACCGGCTGCCGGCGCCTGCGGCGTAACTTCAACCGTATTCTGATCCAGCGTCACATTCCCGTTGATATCGCGAACAATCACTCTGCTGCATTCCGAAGGATACATGTGTAAAGCTTCGTCGCCGCGGTCGTAAGAAACAACGGCGTAGTAATAAGTTTTGCCGTTAATGACATCCGTATCGGTCCACGAATGGCGCAGCCCTTTATTATCGCCCATGTAAATTTTTACGCCCTGGTAATCGATGCCAAAAAATCCTTTGATGCTGTCCACAATATCGAATTGCGCCACCGGCTGGAGCAGGGTTTTTTCGCCGAAGGCGTTGGTAATAATGCGCGAATCCAAAAATCCGGGATCGGTGCTTTTGTAGATTTTGTAGCCTTCAAAATCGTAAGGGGGATCGGAAAAGGGATCGTAACTCTTTTCCGCGCGATCGTCCCAGTAAAGCGTCACTTTTTTATCGCCAGCCACAGCCCAGACCCTTGGTTTTTCCGGGGGACGCGCAAAATTGTAATCGTTGTTGTAAATTTCCTGAACCGTACGCTTATTTCGACGGATGTCTTGCAGATTCTCGCCGAAAATCAAACAAACGGAAAAGCGTTCCGTTTGCGACGGCTCCAAAGGAAACGTTCCCGAACCGTAGAGAAAGGCAATATTACCGTTCTGCAATTTGGTGTCGAAATGGCTGTAAGAGATGCGGTTCCAGATTTCTTTATCCTTGTAAAATCCCACGCCGCTGCCGATGAAAAACACATCGAAGGCGGTCAAACCGATCTGATCGGATTCGTCCTTATCGGTGGCGTCAAAATGCGGTTCGCCTGGCGTGGGAAGTCCGTCTCCTTCGCCCGCATCGCCTGTGCCCGCCAGACCGTCTTCGCCGACGTCGTCAAGTTCGGGATTCCAATCCAGATCGTTGTCTATCAAATCATTACGACGCTCGTCGATCATTTCATCCACCCGACCGTCGCCGTTGTTGTCGATGCCGTCGGCGTATTTAAAACCGATCTGAAATTCCGATTCGTCAATCAGACCGTTGCCGTTATCGTCAATGCCGTTGCCCGGAATTTCGCCGATCAGCATATTTTTGGTAATCACCGGACTTCCTTCTTCTCCGTCGCCGTCATCGTCAATGCCGTTGACCGCATTGCCCGGACTTTCCAGAAAGGCGTAACCGCAATAACCCGTGGGTCCCCAGCCGCCCTGACCCAATCCGTTGGTGTCCCACGAATAGGTGATGTCGTCGGTCAGATCAAAGGAGGCGTTATCGTCATTGGAATCGAACTGACCGCCCACGCCGACGTCGGCGTACATGCCGAAAATCATCTTCGGATAGGTTGTGGTTCCTTCGTTGGTAATGTCGTAATGCCAAAAGATCAGATCTTCCGCCAACACGTTAGACCATTGAAATCCGCGCACCCCTACCCGCAACGCCAAACCGCGGCGCGTATGATCCGTCGAATCCGGATAGAATTCCTGCCCGTCATCCGAATTATCATCCATCACAAAATAGCTTTCCTGATCCGCATTGGTGCGCTTGCCGAAATAACCGTTCCAGAACCCGTTCCACGAAGCGTCCTTATCAGCCCAATGATCGGGCCACGATTTGGGATTATCGCTCATGGCGATATTATCCTGCAAGGGATTGGCATATCCCGGTCGCGGCTGCCAGCCCCGTTCCACGCCTTCCGGCGAAATATCCATTAACTCGCGGTAACCGGCTTCGCAAACGTACAGGGTGTCGCCGCCGGGTTTCACTATTTGCGTGACCACAATGGGCGTAATCCCGTCCATGTACGAATGTCCCGAACCTCTGGGCCAAACTCCCGAAGGCTGCCTTCCCCACCAGGCTACTTCGCCGAAATTATAGAACAGGGTTTCCACCAAATTGCCGTTGTGCACGCCTTCTTTGCGATATTTCCGATCGCCGCGCATGCTCTCCGGCACTTCCACCTGCGCGTATAGCTGAATAAAAAAGAAAAGTATTAAAAAGAAGCTTTGAGCTTTGATTGTTTTCATTTTTAATTATTTTCCCCGTTACTTCCCGATCTTATATCAAGACTAAATCCGATTAATACCCTGCGCGGCTCCGAATAAAAATCCGGACGCTTTAACCATTCTTCAAGACTGTTCACATGTCCCGCGCGATCGCCTAAAAAACGCTGAATGACGGAATATCCAGCCCGTCCGGTATCGCTGTAAACGTTCAACTCGTTTTTCCGGTCAAACAGATTATAGACTTTCATGAATACGGTAAAGCGGTATTTCCGAAAGTTAAATTCCTTAGCCATTCTCAAATCAACGTTGTAATTAAAGGGCTTGCGACCGCTGTTTTCAAAAGTTGTTTCCATACTTTGAACAGCCGGCGTGTATGGCAATCCGCTCTGAAACTGCCCGATTAATCCCAGACTGATGATTTTCGGATTATTGTAGGAAACCGACAAATTTACCGTGTGCCGCTGATCCCAATTCAAAGGCACCACCTGAATATTGCTTTCTTTCGGCGGATCCGCCCGATTGTTATAAAACGATTGATTCGGATCGGAGGCGTTTCCTTCGGCGATTTGATACGTGTAATCCAGCGAAATGATTACGTGATCGGAACGCGATGGTCGTTTGTTCAAAGAAATGGTTATGCCGCGGATATTGCCGTAATCGCGATTTTCGTAACGGGCATAGCGGTCGCCTAACGTATAGGTTTCGTAAATGCGCGTGCCGAGCAAATCGCGAACGTCTTTGTTGAATCCCGTTATATCGACGCCCAGGTTATCGGTCAATTGCTGCTGAATGCCCACTTCATAAATAACCGTTGACTGGGGATTGAGATTCGCGTTTCCCATCAGCGTGTTTAAACCGCCGGGAGCCACGGCAAATTTGGGATCGGCGTAAAGATATTCGTAGGGCGGAATCTGGAAAAAATAGCCGTAAGAAACATGAATAACTCCCCGGCTTGAAATGGGAAAAGCAATGCCCAGCCTCGGACTGAACTGATTTTTTTTGTCGGCGGGTTTATAAGCTTTTTCGGAATTTCTCAATTTATTTGACGGATCCCGCAGATCGATCGGCACTTTATAGCGCGAATCGAAATAATCGTAACGAAAGCCGATATTCAAAGTCATGTTTTCCAATTCAATTTTATCCTGAATATAGGCGGCGCCTTCAACCGGGTTTTGCCTGTACTGTCCGCCGAACAAAAAGACGTCCGCGTTGAAAATATTGCTCTTCTTGCCCTTGTAATTAGCTTCCCGCGCCCGGATAAAAAGACTGTTCCGTTTGAATTCGAATCCGGCTTTTAGCTGATGACGTTTGTTGATCTGTGAAGTAATATCAAATTTTCCCTGCCAGACCGCGGTACTGCGATGTAAATTGAAAAGGTTCGTTCCGCCGGTTAAAAAGCTGTAGGCGTCTTCCCTGTTGCGCAACAATTCCGGATTCACATAACGCGGATCGTTCAAATCTTTGTACAGGTAGGTTTTTAAATCAAAATAATAATACGAAAGTTTTACGGTGTAAAACGTCGTTGTTGACAGCGTGTGATTAAGATTCAGAATGTTTGTAAAAGCGTACTCGTAATTGCTTACGTCGCCTTCGGGATTGTATTTGTACAAATGATTATAATAGCGGTAATGAAATTGATTGCCCAAAAAATTGTAAGAGAGTCTGATGACCGGGCTGATCCGAAACAACAGTTTTAAATTTCCGTAATTGCGCGAAGAAAAATTCATGGGCACGGGTTTATTGTCTCCGGTTTGCTCCATGTAAAAACTGTTGGGATCGAATTTGGAAGAATCGGACGGGTTGAAACGCCGCTGCCCGTATAACCAGCCGTCGTTGTAGGATCGGCGAACGGAAAAATAAAAACCGATTTTATTGCGCGTAAAAGGCACGGGACCCGAAAGATAGGTCTGCAGATTATAAATCGACAAGGGATTCACATCATCAATATTGTAAAAGAGATCTTTGTGAGCGCTTACATAATCTCCGTAATATGACGTGATTCCCGCCCGGAATTTGTCCGAAGGATCCTTGGTCACAATTTCGACCACGCCGGACATGACCTGCCCGTATTCCGCATTAAAAGTGCCGCTGACCAGTTTTAACTCCTGAATCGAGTTCTGATCCATATTGACCGCCAGTTTCCCGGAAAAGGGGTCGGTGACGGAAACGCCGTCAACCAGATAGGCAACCTCGCTGGCTCGTCCGCCGCGCACGTGGAATTCTCCCTGAGCATCCTTTACGATTCCGGCTTGCAGACTGAGCACATCCTGCATGCTCTCCACGGGAATGGCTTCGATTTCGCGGGCTGACACCGATGCTTCGGTGGCTGTTAAGTCCCTTTGTACCAGCGGCTGCTCGGCTTCCACGGTGATGGTTTCTCCTTCCAATAAGGCTGGTTTCAATTTAAAATCGAGATGAGTGGTGCGATCGATAGAAACCTGCACATTGGTAACCCGCATTTCCTGATAGCCGATGATCTGGGCTATCAGCGTATAAACTCCCGGCTTAATGTTAAGAATGATGTAATTCCCGTCAAGATCCGTAGAGCCGCCCAACGGATAGCCTTTTAAAATAATATTGGCTCCCGCTAAAGATTCGCCTGTGGAGGCATCCGTTACACGACCGGCGATTTTACCGGTCTGTCCGGCAAACGAAAATTCCAGAAAAATCAATATGAATAAAAAGGATTTAATGTAAAGTTTCATTTTTTAACTTAAGTCGAATTTAATTTAACTTTTAATACAACGTCTTTTTAAAAGGTTAAGGGTTAAGGGTATATGGGTTAAGCGGTCTTCTCCGGTCATCGTAATGCGTAATGAATAATGAATAATGAATAATGGGTTATCTCCACTTTTACTTAAATGTTTAGATAATCCAGCCAAATTATTTTTAAGAGAATAAAAAAGCATCTACTTCCTTACAAAAAACATTTTACTATCTTCTACCTACTTCTTACTACCTACTACTCCTGCTTTCTGCCCTCCGCTCTCTGCTCTCTGCTCTCTGCTTTCTTATTTCCACTCATCTTCCGCTTTAAATT
>JAADIP010000187.1 GCA_013151275.1 Calditrichota bacterium
ATTTACCCCATTGCTGCGGTCCGCCTATTACCGTGGCGCCGTCTCTGCAAACGCTGTAGCGCGTGCCCCAGGCAATACGCACGCCTTTTAACGGTGCGTTTAATTCGATTTCGTCGTCATAATCCGTATTGCCCGTGTTCACGAAAGTAAAAATCTTGATAAAATAATTATCGTGATATTGCTGACTAAAGGCATAGATCGTCCGTTTTAAAGTGAGCCCCATCGAAGTGTTGACGACGTTTTTAATAATCCGGTCGGGTATGATATCGGGATTGATTTCGTCAATATCGTCGAGATAGGGAGCGGTAAGGTTGTTGCCGTCCACAAAAACGTAGGGAGGTTCATACTTGGCAATTTGCTTTAATTCCATGGGAAAGATCGATTCATCGACAAAATCGGCGGCGAAATAGACCACGTATTTTTCAAAGGCGGTGCCGGCGTCGTCTTTAAAATCTTCGCTGCCGATCCAGAATCGTTTGATTACGGAATTGTCCTGCCTTTGATATTCCGCAGGCCAGCGCAATCCCTCGTAATACCTGGTATTCCAGGCTCTTTCCGATCCGTACGCGGAAAAATGACTCTGCAACGACCCTATACGAATATACCGCTTTTCGGTTGACTGCACCTGCGCGTTTAAAACGGAAATACTACCCAACATCATTAGTAGTATTAACATTGACGAGATAATTGACTTTTTCTGCATCGCTACTTCTTTTTTGTTTACTTACAAAACACCAATATTGAAATTTACTTTAATGCCCCAGAAAATATCTCTGGGATTCAGGAACGTTAACGCCTTGATGTTCGGCATATCGATATATGATTTCGTTTCTTTTCTTTTTTTGTTTCTCGCCGCTATATCGGGATCGTTATCGGGATTCGGTTCCAGCGGATCGTAAGCCACTCCAACCGGTCTGTAATCGCCGATGCGGTCGTTTCCTTTTTCTTCATTGGTTTCCCACGAAAAATTCAAAGAGCGCAAATAGTCGTCAAGATCATGTTTGTCGGAAAAACCAGCCCAATTCAGGTATTTGAAATTGAACACATTCTTAATATCCATAAAGAATTGGATATCAAAATTAAGCTGAGACGTTTTCACGGTAAATAATTTAGACAAACGCATATCGACGTTGTAGTAGTCTCTCCATTGCGTGTTGTACAAAACGCCGGGCTTATTAAACGGATTATAAGTGTAATAACTTCCTTCGCGCCACGAAGCCAATAAATTCAAATTGAAATCACTTATCAGCCCCATTCCGGCAAACTTCGGACCAAAATCGGGAGGTGTCCGAAAACTTAAATTAACGCGTGCGTAGGGCTGCGGTCTGGGTTTGGATTGATAGGGATTCTGACGCAAATATTCCCGTTGTTCGTTAGGATCTTCGTAGTAACGCAAATAGCCGAAATAACCGGAAGTCTGCACATCATACGTATAATTCACAAATCCCGACAGCCAGCGTCCGTAACGTTTGGTCAACGTGAATTCGATTCCGCGAATATCCTCATAATTCAAATCGGACATTTTGTAGTAACTAACCGTTCCGTTGATATTTCTGTAATAAACCCAACTCGGCTGATTGCTGATATCTTTGTAATAACCGGCAATTTTCAGCAAAAACATATTGAACAGATTTTGTTCGTATCCCAACTCGTAGGCAACGGTCTTTTCCAAACGGAGCTCCGGATTACCAATATAGGTCACCAGTCCGTTGGATTCTCTTTGAAGTCTGAACCTGTAAGAAGAAGACGGTTCGGATCTAAAATGCCCGTAGTTAAAATACAGTTTTGCGTTTTCCGAAATAGGATGCGAAATACCCAGTCGCGGACTAACGGCAAATTGCGGTTTGGCATTTTTCTTGGGCGCCTGCGGTTCAATAAGATTTCCGTATCCCGCTTTATACATTACATCGTACGGTTTAAGATCGTACCATTCCAGATCCGGATCGGAATAATCCATGCGTAAACCGAGATTAGCGATAAAACCTTCATATTCCAATTTATCCTGAATGTAAGCTCCGATACGATACGGTTTAACGGTGTAGATCATGCTTCGCGTCCATGTGCTCATACTGGGGCTGTAGGTGCTGGAATTAATATCATAATTATTATAGACAAACTTTAAACCGGTCTTTATTTGATTTTTACTATTGATCTGACTGGTCAAATTAAAATCCATGGTATAGGTGGAAATCACACTGCGGTCTCTTCCCAAGTTCATCCATCCGCCCATGCTGGTTCCGTCAATAGCCGAAACAGTGGCTCCCCAATATCCGTAAGGCGCTTCGTCGGTAAAATATCCCGCCACCGGTTCATAACGACGCGTGGTATCACGTGTTGCCATTTGAAAAGTTTTATAGCGGCTTATTTTGTATTGAAAACTCGCATCATAGTAGGTTCTGGAAGAAAGCGCATGAGTTATTTTTGCGCCTATTAATGTCCGGTAAATATCGCCGGGACTAAAATAACCGGGCATATAGAGAATACTTGCCCCGCTGCTGCTGTTTAACAAATTGGCGACTTCCGATTGCGATCTTAATAAACGACCCGTGGGAGTGGTTGTCCATTGATAAGGCGAAACGGAATAAACCTCTCCGTAAAGACCGGTCAAAATTACTTTGATGTTTGAAGTCGGATTAAATGTATATTTTAACTGTGTTTGATTTTCGGAATAAGCATTCCTCGAAAGCGGAAGAACGAACAACTCTTTAGTCTTGAAAAAAGAAAAATGAATTCTCGGTTTAATTGATTTGCGTAAATCGGGAAACATTCCCAATAAGGGATCCGGACCGTTTATGGTCATATCAAGCACATAATCGGGTTCATGAATTTCGCCCTGCCGTCTTCTTTGCCATTCGAAAAGACGTTTAGCGCCTTCGGGCGTCAGGTCGTTGGACGGGTCTTTATCCTGCATGGTGGAATAGGAAATAGCGTTCCATCCCTGAAATTTGGGATACTGACGCTGAGTATAATCATCCCAGGCGCCGTTATTCGTTCCGGTCCACATTACGTCGGGATCAAAATAGGGACGGTTAAAATAGGAATTGCGATCATACAACGACGGTCCGAAATGTTTTTTAGCCTGTCCCAAAAGATCGATATCGCGCAAGTTGCCGATAAAGCTGATCTGATAACGATCCATTCTTCCTTCTTTGGTAACCACGTTAACCAGACCGGCGCGCAAATCGCCGTATTCCGCATTAAATCCGCCTGTTTGAACCTGAACTTCTTCCACGGAAGTGATACTGTTGAATGAATATGGTATGTTAGAGCGTTCGTCATTGACTGCGAGTCCGTCAACCATATAAAGCACCTGACGGGGGCTGCTGCCGCGAACGATAATGCCGTTGGCGCTTTCCTCGATACCGGCTTGTAATACAAGAGCCTGATTGATGTTGTTGACGGGCAAATTTCCGATGGTTTTTGCCTCAAGGTTCAACTGACTGTTGGAGATATCTTTGACCACAATCGGACGCGTGGCTTCAACAATTACGGTCTCGCTTTCCATCAGCTGTTCGCTCATCTTAATATCGAGGCGGGTGTTTAAATCGATTTTAATGACCACCTTATTGATCTCAACCGGATTGTAGCCCACGTACTGCGCTTTTACGGTGTATGTACCCGGAGGAATATTAAAAATGACGTAATAGCCCTCAATATCACTTGCCGCCCCGAATATCCTGTCCTGAACCTGGACATAAATGTTTGCTCCCGGAAGGGGTTCGCCGGTTTTGGCGTCTGTTACCAAACCGCTAAGTTTTCCGGTGGTGCCGGCTGTCAAAAAGCCCGTGCACACCAGAATGATCAGAGTAGTAAAAGTAATTTTTTTCATTTGCCTTTTGTTGTTTTATTGATCTGTCAAAACGAAATATTAAACGAAATTCTGTGAACATCATTGAATATTCCAAACGGCGTATAAGCGTAATCAATTGCCACATTCATCTTTGAAATAGTCGGTTTTAATCCTACGCCGAAACTCATTCCCTGTTCGTCGGTCGGAGTTGTGTAACCCATACGCAGGGCAAAGGTATTTCTGAAAACGTATTCCATTCCGATATCCAACTGCTCGGGGTAATCGCGCGGATGCGTTGCGTCAACGGATAAAAACAATTTGTGCACTTCGGGCGAAATTTCATATAGATCCAGAACATTCATGGAAATGCCCATTTCAAAATTCAGCGGTAACTGGAATGATTCTTTGATATACTCGATTTCTTTTGAGAAATTGCGGATGTTCATCCCGAAGATCAGACTTTTAAAACCGGTGCGATAGAGAATTCCGAAATCAAACGCCACAACTCCCACATTAAATTTTTCGGTGTATTGGGTTTCGTTCGATTGAAAACGTACAACGCCCCCGCCCAGATCCTGAAAGGCGTATTTTATTTGTCCGCCTACAGAGAACTTATTGGTCAGCGCTTTTGCATATCCCAAACCCACAACATAGGCATAGGGCGCAAATTCACCGACATCCAAATATCCCTGATCGTTGTTGGCGAGAATGGTGCTTTGCATGGTTCCGTAATCGACGCTTAAAAAACTAATACCAAAAACACCGATAGATCCTCCCATCGGGCGATAAGCCATCGATCCGTAAAGATATTTGATATCGGCGATCCAACCCACCTGCCCCAAAGAAAGATCGAATTCATAATTCATCCTGGACATACTTGCCGGATTAAAGAACAGAGAGGTCGATTTTCCTTCCATCGATGTCAAAGCTCCGCTCAGCGCACTTGCTCTGGCATCCGTCGCAACGCTTAAAAATTTAAATCCGGACTGAGCCAATTTTTTATATCCGGAATAAACCGGATTGCTCACAATCAGAATCAGGAAAGAAGCGATCATTATTGTTTTTAGGATCGTTCTCATTATGCTACCCACTTTTTTAATTAACGAATAACAACAAATTTAAGAGTTTTTTTGTCTCCTTTATTGAAAAGAAGCTCACCCGTTTCATTATCGTAGATATCGGCAGTGACCTCAATAACCGCAATGTAAACGCCGCTCACAACAACCTGATTTGAGGATGTCGTGGCAAACCAGTACTCATCGCCGCTGCCGTCGGTATGTTCGATTGTTCTAATCAACTCGCCTGTTTCAGTGTAAATTTTGATTGTACACTGTCCCGGGATATTAAAGAACGCTAATTTATCGGCTTCCCGCCCGCCGATATACCGCAAGCGCCCTTCGGAAGAGGATATGATATACGGATTTGGTACGATACGAATTTGATCGAGGCGCGTTCCCTGAGGTCTTTTTAAAAATACCGGATCATAAGTCTGAGTCCAATAACGGCTGCTTGTCAGACCATTTAAGCCAACGGATTCGATGTAGTAGTAATATGCTACTCCGCGCACCGGAGAAAGGTCGTCAAAGCTCCGTTCTTCTTTCTTCGCTTCGTGTATGAGCACAGGTTTTATCAGGGTATTATTGTACTCTCCGCGCATGCGGTAAATTCGGAATCCCTTTAAATTTTCTTCGTCAAAAACATCCCAGCTCAGTTTAATCCGGTCGCCGCCGCCGTTAACATTGAATACTTTCGGCGGTTTTGGCGGACGTTCGATACTGTAACCGGACATAAAGTTGTCGATGGCGTTACGGAATGTTTTAAAAAGCGAATCCTTACCTGACAAAACAAACTTGTTTTTGGTTACGTCGTCAATAAATCCGCGTTTGTATTGCATACCATATTCAATGGCTTTTTCCGTGCTTAATCCTGAAACGGCTTCGACGATTACAAGATGAATGCTTTCACCGGGTCCTATTGTGTAAGGACCATACCCGTTGCCCACGGAAAAGCCGCCCGGTCTGCCTGATTTCGGAGGACTTAAATCGATGTTTGCCCCGGTTTTTTGTTTTTCAAATTTACCGTCGGGAACCACAGCCCAGGCGTGGCGCGGTTTCATGTGCCCGATTTCCATCCATTTATAACGTTTCTGCATCTCTTCCACATTATAAGGATCGCTGTTGGGTCCCGTTTCGGGAAGGTCCGATCCGTACCAGCCGGTAGTTCTGGGCTGTTCCGGGTCGTCCGTTTTATCGGTAGTCGATTTATCCGCATGCAGAGTCAGCGTACCGATAAACTGAGGCGCGCCCAAACGACCAACCGTGTCGTAATCGGCAACATAAGGCGCATACGGTCGCCAGATCGGTCCTCCGATATTATCGTAATTCACAACCTTATCCGGGAAATAGCCGTGCCATGCCCAAGCCGCACGAATCTTTTTTCCTTTATACTCACGATATTCTTCGGGTACGCCATATTCATCATCCAATCCGTCTCCCACCCAGTCGAGCATGGTATTCATTCCCCAACCGGTGCCGTTTCCGATAATATATCGCGTTTGCCTGCATGGTGCCCAGCGGTACTGATAAAAAAACCAGACATCCTCCAGGGTGTTGTTCGGCAATTCAATTTCTTCGTCGTCATCTATATTTCCGGTATTCGTGAAGGTGTAATCCATAATCATATAATTATCGTGCCCCGGAACGCTGAACTGCATGATTTTGCGTTCCATGGTCAGACCAAGCAATGTATTGGTCTTATTAATAATCATCATATCCGGAATCAGATTTTCATCGATTCGGTCGATGTCGATATTCTTTTCGAAAGAAAGAACGTCGTCAACAAAGACGGTCGGCTTTAAGAAACGCGACACAAGCTCCAATTTGGTGGGAAAAAACTCGCCGAATCCTTTAGAGCGCGGTCCCACGGTTACAAGTTTATACTCGTAAAAGTCACCGCGTTCGTCGGTAAAATTTCTACTGCCGATCCAAAGTCCTTTTGCAGCCTGAATATCCTGATAAGGCAAAATGGCGGGCCATTGAGCGCCGTCTTGCTGCGCCGCCGAAGCCGATCTTCCCACCTCAATCTCACAGCCCATTTCCGAAAACCAGTTGTGGAACGAACCTGCGGCTAACCATTTATATTTTTGAGCATTAGACGTCTTTGGAATTATCAGCAGGATAATTATAAGGCTTATAAGAATTTGCCAAATGAATCTTTTGCTGTTCATATTGTTCCCCATTTAGCGTTTTTGATTATTCAAATTACTTGAATAAATTAATATTGATTTCCATACTGCCGCCGGGAAAAGTCGCGCTGTTGTTGGTCAGCTCATATTCCGTATCGGCTTGCGCATCCTGAGGGATCTGCCCCTTAAACATGATCAATTCAAACGGAGGATACGATTCTTTTTTACCGTCCCCGTCAGCGTCATATCTTAAGGTAGGCGGAATTATCTCCACATAAACTTCGGCTCCGCGCAAATCAAGGTCTAAATTTCCGCCGCTTTCGGGATCTTTAAGAAAGTTTTCGCCGGGAAAGGCAAAACTCGGCGCGCCGTATAAATCCGATCCGTCGGCGCCGTCTGCGGAAACAAAATCGCCCATATCGTATCGCTTACCGTCTTTTACAATATACGCCGAATATTTCCACAACCCTTTGGCTTTGGGTAAGTCCAATCCGGGCTTTAAAACGGAATCGCCCTTTACAAACCATATTCCCGTAATCTTATCGGAATTTTCGGCTTTGATTAGTCTATAAATTCCCTTTGCATTAGCGACATCAAATTTAAGCAAATAGTCGTCGCCTACGGAAAATGTGCCCAGATTTGCTTTAACCTTTGCGGCAAGAACTTTATAATCGCTTGGCTGAGGGATGGTATCTTCGGTTTCCATAGATACCAGCAGCGTATGCATTTTTTGCAATACGCCCAAATTGATATCATAATCCATATTTATGAGCTGCCCGTCACCATCGACCTTAAACGAATCGATTTCGGAATATAACTCGATTTTCGCACTATCGTAAACAGCCCATAAAACATAACGGGCGTTTGGCGCGGGATTATTTAAACCGCTTAAACTGATTTTTAACGAGGTAACCTGTTCCTCAGGACTGAGAAGGTCACTCCTCTCACAGCTAATACTCATCAATCCGATGATTACAAGTGCGATTATGAATTTTGAAAAACTTAACCTGTCCATCAATATGGTTTCCTCTTTTTTTATAACTCAAATGACAATCTAATTCCCCAAAATATATTTCTCGGATTTAAGAATGTTAAGTATTGCAAATTTGGCATATCAATATATGCTTTGTTGTTGAGAACCCACTGGGCATACTTTTGATCCTGCTCATATACTCCGGTTTCCGGATTAAATTTAAAATATTTGCCGCCCTCTTTGGTAAAATACAGATAGTTTGGGTTGCCGTCTTGCGGGAGTCCATCTTGGGTTTCCACCACTTCAATAGGAACGAATTTGATACCGGGTCGGCGGTAAGCGCCCGGTCGGTCGTCGCCCGGTATGTTAAAATAACCAAATTGATCAACGCCTTTGGTGGATGCGGGCAGATGCAAAGATTTAAGATAATCACGCTTATCCCGGGAATCGACAAAGCCGTAGTTGGTCATATATTTGTAGTTAAAAATGTTGCTCACATCAATAAAGAATTCGACATTTCCGAAATTTTTAATCCGGAAATTTTTTCTTATCCGAACATCCACGTTCCAATAATCGGTCCATTGAAGATTCGCAAAGAGTCCCGGGATAACGCCGCCGCCTGCCCAGGTTTCGTACCGCCCGGCTTTCCAATTAGCCAGCACATTTACCCAAAAATCGGCAAACGGTTGAATTCCGGCTATTTTAGGGCCAAAATCCTTAGGCGTAAAAAAATCAACATTTGCGCGGGCGTAGGGACGAGGTTTCGGTTTATTCTGGTAATAATAATCGGTTTCTAACTGATATTGCCTTTGTTGCGCCGGGTTTTCGTAATAACGTCCGTAGCCGAAATAACCGTAAGTGGAAACCATATACGTGTAATTGATAAATCCGCGAATCCAGTTTCCTCTGCTTTTATTAACAGTGACTTCAAATCCGCGAATATCCTCGTAATTGGTGGGTTCCTGACGGTAGTATCTAACCGATCCGTCAAGGTTTTCGTAAAGAACCAAATTGGGCTGTAAACTGACATCTTTATAATAACCGGCTGCGCGAATTAAAAACTGATTAAACAGATTGTGCTCGTAGCCCAATTCATAAGCCACTGTTTTCTGCAGCTCACTGTTCGGGTTTCCGATACGGATAATTTGTTTGGTGAAATCGGATCTGCGCAAAAGATACAGGTCTTCGGGCTGCGGAAGCTGGCGGAAATGACCGTAATTGAAATAGAGCTTACTGTTTTCGGTTACCGGAAAAGCAATAGCCAGACGGGGACTAAAGGTAAAAATGTGTTTGGTCGGTTTTTTATTAAGTAAAGTATCTATTCCATACGAATAAACCCCGCTAAGCGCAATATCGTAAGGATTGGATTCCAGATCGTACCACTTGCCGCCGGCATGGGAATAATCCATACGCAAGCCGAGAGTGGCTATCATGCCTTGGAATTCCAATTTATCCTGCACGTAAAGCGCGCCTCTTAAAGGCTTTTTATCCCACACGGTTTGCTGGTTATAGGCGGGTAAAAAATCATCGTATCGGGCGTAGTTTATCTGGCTGCGGGTTAGAACAAATTCGCCGCCGATCTTAATATTATTACGGCGATCGACCTGTTTTGTATAGTCGATTTTAGCCGTAAATGTGGTCACCTTACTGCTGTCACGGGCGTTGCTCATGCCGGCGCCCATCCGCATTCCGCCGATGCCCGCAACAGACATGGGTTCAAAACCGAACGGACCTTCGTCAACCCAGAAATTATTACCGAACTTATAGCGCAAAGTATGATCGCGTAAACGTCCGGGACCCTTGTGGTATTCGGAACGGAAAATACTGAAACTCGCTTCGTAAAACGTTTTCTCGTCAAGGGCGTGCGTCCATTTGATACCAAAATTCTTATAATCTGTTCTCGCCGGACCCCAATAATCGGTAGAAAACATGCGCGCGTCGATGTATTTTGGTCCGTTACTCAACGCCGACCCGATTTGCCATGAAGCGTTAAACATGCCCGGATTTCCGTTGTTCCAGCGATCCACGCCGGTTTCGCTGCCCAATAAAGCGCTGATCATTAATTTTTTACCCTGACCAACGTCCGATGTAATCTTTGTCTGAAACGTCCAGGTTCTGTAAGCGTCGTCATGCAAAGGAATCACATAAGCGTCCTGAGTTCTGCGGAAGGAGCTGAAAAACCGCAAATTACCAAGTTTTTTGCTTATAAGAGGAACCGGACCTCCAAAGCTCATGTCCGCGATATAGTCGGGAATTTGAATATCCAATTGCCTTCTGTGCTGGAATAAGAATAACCGTTGAGCAGCCTCGGGCGTCAAATCGTCATTCGGATCGTCATTTTGTAATGTTTCAAAAGAGATCTGATTCCAGCCTTTAAACTCAGGATATTGCCGTTGGGTGTAATAATCCCAGTTTCCGTTTCGGGTGCCAGTCCAGCAAACAGCGTCATCCACATAGGGTCGAATCCAATACGATTCCGGCGCGTTGGGCGAATGTCCGAAATGCTTGGGAGCCGGAGCGCGATATCTGCCTAAAAAGGCAAAATCGTACTTATCTCTTTTTCCTTCTTTGGTAACCACGTTTACAATACCCGAACGAATATTACCAAACTCGGCGCTGAATCCGCCAGCCTGAACCTGCATCTCTTCAACCGAAGTAAGAGAAATCGCCGTAAAAGGGCTGTTATCGCGCTCATTCCGCAGGGTGATACCGTCCATTACAAAAGCCACTTCGCTTAAACCTCCGCCGCGGATGGACAGTCCTTCGATACCAGCCTGCAGACCGACAACTTCGGAAACATTCATCACGGGAATCGCTTTAATTTCTTCTTTTGAGATATTGGCTCTGCTGGCGGCGACATCTCTTTCGACCGGCGGACGCGTTGCCACAACGGTAATCTCTTCGCCAATATCCAGAGTCATTTCTTCCATTTTCATATTAATAGTCGTAGTCTGATCGATATTAACACGAACATTTGTGATTTTCTTAGTAGAGTAACCTATCATGCTAAAAGTCATTGTATATTCACCGGGAGGCACATTAAGAATTACATAATACCCTTCCAGATCCGTTGAAGCTCCCATAACGGTGCCCTCAAGAACGACATTAACGCCGGGAAGGGGCTCTCCCGTTTTAGCATCCGACACTAATCCGACAATTTTTCCGGAAGTTCCGGCTTGCAAATTATAAATCAAAAGGAAAAAGAAAATTATTACAGAGATGATTCGGAGGTATTTCATAGAACCAAACTCCTTTAACCTTAAATAATTGAAGTCGATTACTAAATATACCAAAGTTAGTGCACAAAGTTAACTAACCTCGGGTTTCTACCATGCTATCAACGTTGTTAAAATTATATTAAATAAAAGGCAAATTTTCAACAAAAAATACAGGATTTTGAATTTAAATTTTTTTCTTTTTTGCCCCTAATATTACCTAACTATTTTAATTTTCTATAATTAAACAATATTAATTCTTTTTTTAAGAATTGTTAAATTTTTAACTTTTTACCTTTAGTATGTTGACTTTCCAAACAATCTTTCTTGTTTTTGTCTGATAATTTAATTATTTTCCGACTGATTCGACTTTGATTACGTGTTCTGTAAATGTAAGATTTCGGACAACGGATTTCAAAATTATTTGAAAATGATGTAAACGACGTTTTTAATATCGTGCTCGTTGCAAAAAATCAAAAGGCTCGTTTCTGAATACCGAAAAGAAAACCTGTTCTTCCTAAATTCTTTGAAAATACAGTATTAGCCGATCAGTTTTTACGGATGTCGTTTTTAATTGTTTGTTGATAATGGCTTAAGTTTATCACTAAAAAAATTTTAATGAAAGGGGGGTATAACAAACAACTAAAAATTCTTTATTAAAAAATTCCATAATCAAATTATTTTTTATGGAGGTCTTCATGAAGCGTTTGCTATTTATAAGTCTTTCTCTTTTGTTTTTTATGCACCCGGTATGGGCGGGTGTTACCGGGAAAATAGCCGGAATAATAAAGGATTCCAAAACCGGCGAACCTTTGCCCGGCGTAAATGTTTTTATCCAGGGTACCACCATGGGCGCCGCCACCGATATTGACGGTTTTTTTGTTATCCTCAACGTCCCTCCCGGCAAATACACACTCGAAGCCAATTATGTCGGATACAAAAAGGTGGATATTACCAATGTTGTCGTAAACGTTGATTTTACTACCAGAATTGATATTACGATGGAGGAAACCACCCTGGAGTCGAGCGAAAAAATTGTGGTTATTGCGGACCGACCCCTTATCCGCAAAGATGAAGTTTCGACCCGGCATCTTATTTCTGCGCAGGATTTTGAGGTTCAGCCCGTGACCTCGTTTCAGGAAATTGCCAGATATCAGCCGGGTATTGTCGGCAGCCACTTTCGGGGCGGTCGTTCCGGCGAAGTTCTGATTTTAATCGACGGTATTCCGGTGCGCGACCCCGCCGGACTCTATTCGGGCAATATGGGCGGATTTACAAGCGACGTTCCCAAGTTCGGCATCGAGCAAATGGAAGTTTCGCTCGGAGGATTCAGCGCGGAATACGGCAACGTTCAATCCGGTATTCTGAATCTGGCGTTAAAAGAAGGCAGCAACAAGTTTTCCGGGCGGCTGCGCTTTTCGTCCAAGCCCGGTTTCGGAGCGTCCACTTCTTTTAAGGAACACGGATACCGGTTTAAACTTTTACAGCCTTTGGAAAATTTATACGAATTCAGTTTAACCGGACCTATTGTAAAAAATAAACTCTCTTTTTCCGTTTCCGCTCAAGTTACGGATCGGAATCAGGGCTTTTACATGAACGAAGATGCTTTTAAACAAACCTATCAGGGTAAATTATCTTACCGGTTTACTCCGTCCATGAAATTGGCGATAGGGGCGATTGTCAACAGGAACAACTGGAATAAATTCTATTTTCCCGCCTCAAAATACGGACCCGGACCCAACTACATGCGCGACGCCTATTTCAAAGGAGTAAAACAAGGCAGCGACACCCTCGTGGTTTATCGTTATGTGAACGATAAAAACCTGTACGGCAAAATTGAATTCAAACCCGATTCCGGCGTTTATGACACGAGTAAATACCATACCGTAAAAACCTACTACATGGCTGGAATGCAGAACTATCTGTGGGACAGAAAACAAGCCAGCAATATGTTTTATGTAACATGGACGCATTCCCTCAGCTCAAAAACATTTTACGAACTCCGGTTGAATTCTTTCTACTCGAGTTATCATTACGCCACAAAAGATATCGAAGATCGCGACGGGGACGGCAACCGTGACGAAGACCTTGTCTGGGACGTCAACAAACCGGGACCAAATCCGATTTACCGCGAACGGGAAGACAACTATTGGTGGCTGCGCGGCGACGATCCCGGTTATCGCGATCAGAAATCATGGACAAATACCTTAAAGGCGGATATAGTAAGCCAGATTACTCCCAATCATTTGTTAAAGGGCGGAATTGAAGTGGGCTACCATACCACAAAAGTCGAAAATATAAGCTGGACTCTCGGCGTCGGCATTTACCGCTACGATATCTGGACACAAAACTCGCTTGATTTCGGCGCCTATATTCAGGACAAGTTGGAATTCAAGGGAATCATTGCCCTTATCGGTATGCGTTTTGACGCCTTTGATCCCAACGGAATCAATGATCCTATCTATTATCCTTCGGATTATACCTATCCCTATTCTCAGGTTGACGAAAACGGGATCCCGATCTTTAATAATCCTAAGAAGGCAAGTTTAAAATATCAGTTCAGTCCGCGCATCGGTATTTCGCATCCCATTACCGAGCGCAGCTTGTTACACTTTACTTACGGACACTATTTTCAGCGCCCCGACGGTTACTATCTTTACAGAAACAACAAAATTCAAAGTTTAACCAAAGTCGGCAATTATGTGGGAAATCCCAACCTGTCTCCCGAAAAAACCGTGGCTTACGAATTGGGCGTGGAACAACAGTTAGCCGATGACTACAAACTGACGATTAACGGCTACTACAAGGATATCACCAATTTAATGAATTATTACAAGTATGTCGCCCGTTCGGTAGGCGACCGCGAATTAAATGTTTACACAAACGCAGATTTCGGAAATTCCAAGGGTTTTGAAGTTACCCTCTCGAAAAGACCCGGAAGATTCATCGGCGGAAATATTAATTACACTTACTCCATTGCCAAAGGACGCAGTTCAAGCGCTTCGGGCGGGGCAAATACCTGGAATTCCGTAAAGCGGATGAATTTCCTTTCTTTTGACCAGCGCCATACAGTCAACGCAAACATCACCCTGCACACTCCTTCCGATTTCGGCGGATCAACGGGTAATTTTAACCCGTTGGGTAATTGGATTTTCAATTTTCTCTTTAAATACGGAAGCGGATTACCCTATTCTTCTTACGGCACAGACCGCGTGAACGACAAACGGATGCCTCCGACAAGTACGCTGGATGTTAAACTAATGCGCGAATTCAAATTCGGTCGATACGGACTGCGTGTTTTTGCGGATATTTTTAACGTTTTTGACAAACACAATGTATTGTGGATCGGAGACAATCAATATTATGATTTGGGAGATCCCAACGATCCGAGCATTAAAAGCGATCCTTCTGTTGTCTGGCGGGAAGCTGACGGATCGTATGTTCGTAATCCACAAGCCTATAGTCCGGGTCGTTTCATCCGTCTCGGGCTGGGGATCTACTTCTAATTTAAATGAGATCTAATAGGAGGCTGTGAATGAAAACCTTGAAAATTTTTCGACATATTTTTGTATTTACGATTGCCTTTCTTTTTATGTTTTCGACGCTGTTTTCGGCGGATTTAAAGAAGAATCGTAAATCTTTGTCCAGAGCCACACTAATCGCCGGCGATGGTCCTATTGTTGACTATGACTGGCAATGGCACAAAATCGGGCGCTTATGGACGCGCGTAACCAACTTCGGTAAAGCCGGAGACGATGCGTATCAAAACCGCTCTCCTTCGTGCGATTATCCCGGCGGCTCGGGCAATTCGTATTTATATCGCGGATCTGTTTGGGTGGGCGCACGCGTTGACGGCAAGTTCCATGTAACCATGCCCGAAGACAATGAATGGGCGCCGATCGATTATGTCCATATCGATTCGGTTACCGCCGCCCGCGCGGATCAGGAAACCTACACAAAGTATTACGACGTAAAAGCTCCGCTGGCGGAAGGACATTTTCCCTTGGGCGTTGAAGTAACCGAACGCACTTACGCCTGGGGCGACGCGCTGCGAGGCGATTTTATCATTTACGAATTTACCATTAAAAACGTCGGAATCGACACCGACAACGACGGCGTTCCGGATACTCCGAGAGACCTGGAACAGTTTTATTTTACTTATCGGTTGGATGCCGATGTTTCCAAAAAGCCCGAGTGGCCCACGGAATCCGTTTTTACCAATCAGGATGATCACGCGGGCGTGAATTCTTCGTGGGGAATTCTGGATTTATTCCCCGGCTGGCGGGAAGCTTCCGCAGGTTTTTTTACCGACGATTTAGCCGACAGTACACTGATGTTCATGTGGGACGGCGATAATCCCACTGTTCCGGCTGATAACGGCGAAGAAGACGATACCGGCAATCCCGCTGTTGACGGAAAACTGCAATCGCCGGGATTTATCGGATTTAAAATTTTAAAAACCTATCCGCCAAGCTTTAAACCCACCTCTTTTCACACAAACCATATTTACAACGATCCTACAACGGACAAAGAAGCTTACGAACGAATGATGAAACCTCAAACCTTTGAATCCGACGGTCCTTCGGGAGTGTTGGTTCATCCCAAAACGGGAAAGCCCTTTCCGAACGACTATCGCGCTATTATTTCATTGGGACCGCTGGAAAAACTGGCTTACGGAGACTCTGTGGTTATAACGGCTGCAATGGGGGTCGGCTCCGATCCGGACAGCGGCGGAGTTTACAGTTTGATGAAGCTGGTTAAAATTATGCAAATCGCACAGTATATGGTGGACATCGATTATGACAAGGATCGCATCCGCGTGGCACCCGCTCCCAGCGATTTTATAATCAAAGAGCGATACGATGAATTCGGAAGGACAACCGGCATTCGCATTCTGTGGGATAAGGCTTCGGAAGACTCAATAAATTACCCGGAGTTTTACGGCTACCGCATTTTCAAACGCATTAAAGGCGTATCCGAGTTTGAAGAATGGACACAGATTGCGGAATACATTGTTAACGACAAAAACTGGCCGCCTCCGACTTCGGACGAAAATCCCGATTATTACGAAGTTGTGGATTCCGACCGTATTATTAACGGTTTTGAATACGAATATCGTTTTCAGACCTTAACCAATAATCTTGCTTTCGGAATCATTACCAAAGAAACCTCTTCCAAAATCGTACCCGCGAACAATGTTGCCAACGATTTAAGCCGCGTGAAGGTCGTTCCCAATCCTTATATCGGAAGCGCTATATGGAACAACCCGCAGCCCAGCGAAGATTTTCCCTGGGAACACCGCTTACAGTTCATCAATTTGCCCGCGGACGCCACGATAAAAATTTTCACCTTAGACCTTGACTTTGTGGCTGAGATCAAAGCCGGGCAAACTGCGCAAAAAATCGAAGGCGATGTGGCGGTTTCAGGAGCTAAAAGCGTTGCCGAGTGGGATTTGGTCACGCGAAACTTCCAGGAGGCTGCGCCGGGAATTTATATTTACGTAATAGAATCTCCGAGCGCGGGTAAAAAAACCGGTAAGTTTGTAATAATTCGTTAAAATGAATTAGAGGATAAGATCAATGAAGAGGACCTACACAACAATCGTTTTATTATTCCTTGGTCTGGCATTCAATTCGCCTTTAAAGGCTAAGGAATTTGCTCCGGTGGGTACGGCTGTTGCCCAGTTTTTGGAAATTGCACAGGGCGCCCGCGGAACGGCTATGGGTCAGGCTTACACCGCATCGGGTTATGATGCGGGAGCCGTATTCTGGAACCCGGCAGGCATTGTGGGCTCCGAAGGAAAAGGGTTATTCCTGGGTTATAACCGCTGGGTTGCGGACATTACCTTTGGCAGTTTTTCGTTTGCCATGAATTTCGGCAATTACGGTACGATTGCCCTGAGCGGGGTTTACATGTTCACTCCCGATATGGATGTAACCACGGTAATGTATCCCGAAGGAACCGGCGAAAAATTCAGCCTTTCCAACCATTCGTTCGGAATCACCTACGCCCGATACCTGACAAACCGCCTCTCTGTGGGCGTTACTTTAAAATCCGTAAGAGAATATTATTATTACCACGGTTACACAACCTGGGCTGTTGATGTCGGTACTCTGTACCGCACCGGCTTCCACGGATTAAATCTCGGAATGTCCATTTTTAACTTTGGACCCGAAATCCGTTACAATTGGGCGTACATCGATTACAGCAACCCTTTCTCTTACAAAAACAACGAAACAAGACCGTTTGAAAAGCAATCGCTGCCCGTTAACTTCAGGGTCGGCGTCAGCTTTGATATTTACAACGCCGACCAGAACCGCCTGATCTTTGCCAGCGACATGGTGCATTCCAACAATAATATCGAATATTATAATTTCGGAATGGAATACGGATTTAAAAAGATATTCTTTTTACGCGGCGGATACCGGATAAATCTGGACGAAGGCGGTTTAACCCTGGGACTTGGCGTTAAATTCCCCTGGCTCGACGGACGGAAAGCCACCATTGATTATTCTTACGCCGACCGGGGTATTTTTAACGGCATTCATCGCTTTTCCATGGGATTTTCCTTATAACGGTCAATCGGTTTTTTCGGTTGCCATTCATCGGGAATCGCCCCGCGAAAACCGGGGCGATTCTTTTATTATTGCGAGAACATCATGACAAATTTTAAATTTTTTCTTGCTATTCTTACGGCTGTTCTGTTATTCAATATTACCGAAGCGCAAAACACACGCATAGCTTCGCTTCTGGAACAGGTTTCGGTCGATTCCATCAAGGCGCATGTTCAAACCCTGAGCGAAGCCGGAGGTTACAATTCAAGAGTAACCTACACCGAGGGAAACGAGTTCAGCGCACGTTTTTTACAAAATTATTTTAACGGGCTACCCGGAATAAGCGATGCCCGAATTGATTCGTTTACCATTTACAGCGCCGCCAAACCCTACGATACCATCCCGGTGTTTAACATTATCGTGACCTTTGCCGGTAACGGAGCGGATGAGGAAATTATTCTTTGCGGAGCGCATTACGACGCCAGCGCCAGCCACGAAAGCAACTGGAAATCAAGCTGGCAATCCGTTAAAGCGCGGGGCGCTGACGACAACGCCACCGGCGTGGCTGCCGTCATGGAAATCGCCCGTATTATTTCCGATCCCTTGAACAATCTCTCCTTCCGACGAACAATTAAATTCGTTGCCTTCGGAGCGGAAGAGTACCACCCGGTAAATCCCTCCGTCCATCACGCCGGAAGTTTATGGGACGCCGATCGAACAAAAAAACAAAACCAAAAATTGATCGGAGCGCTGATTCTGGATATGATCGGTTATAACCCCAATAAAGACTATTGCGAAGTTATCTCCAACACGGCTTCTTTGTGGATGACCGATTATGTGTATCGCAACCGCGACGCTTACGTCTCCGATCTGGTAATGAATAACGTTCCGGCTGACGTTCCCTACAGCGATCATCAGTCGTATCAGGATTTCGGTTTTTCGGCTATTTTGCTGATGGAAAACGATCGTCCCTGGAACGACGATTATCCCAATTACAGTCAAAATCCTTACTACCATTCCGAAGCGGACGCTCCCGGCACCTTAAATTATTTGCAGGTCAAAAAAGTAACTCAGCTTGCCCTGGCTACAATAGTTGAACTTGCTCAACCGGACACGACTACCCTGATAAGCAAACAACCCAATCAATTAACAGTTGAAAATTTTAACTTAAACGCCTATCCCAATCCTTTTAACGGCGAAATAAGCATCTCGTTTAACGCCGGAT
>JAADIP010000050.1 GCA_013151275.1 Calditrichota bacterium
ATGAGTGATGCGTAACAAAGTGACAAAGTGACAAAGTAACAAAGTAACAAAGTAACAAAGTATCGAGTAAAGAGAACGTAATGCGTGATGAGTTAACAGCAACCAGAGACAAGCGACCAGTAACCCTCACCCGCTTAACCCTTAACGCTTAACTTCTTTACACACTTGACGAAAATTTCGCGCCGGTTTTTGTGCCTTCCTTCTTTTTAATACTCTTTTATTGTAGGTACTTCCCAATGAGACTAAAACAAAGAAATATTTGCGAATATGGATAAAAAAGAATTATCTTTAAACTTTTAAAAAAAATGAATATAGAAACGGAGTATGTTTTTCGAGTTAGTACACAAAGATAAAAAATCAAAGGCGCGCGCAGGTTTAATCAAAACCGATCACGGTGAAATTGAAACACCGATTTTTATGCCGGTCGGTACACAAGGAACCGTAAAAACCCTTTCTCCGAGAAATCTGATCGAAGTTAACGCTTCTGTTATCCTTGGAAACACCTATCATCTTTATTTGCGTCCGGGACATGAGCTGATAAACCGAATGGGCGGACTTCACCGGTTTATCTCATGGGATCGGGCTATTTTAACGGATAGCGGCGGATTTCAGGTATTCAGTTTAAAAGAGCTGAGAAAAATCGATGAAGAAGGTATTCTCTTTCAATCGCATCTTGACGGTTCTTATCATAAATTTACCCCGGAACTGGTGCTGGAAATTCAGCGCAATCTGGGCAGCGATATCATGATGGTTCTGGATGAATGCGCTCCGTATCCTTCAACAAAAGAGTACGCCCAAAAGGCTAATAAACTTACCTTGAAATGGGCAAAAGAAGCCCGTGAAATTTTTGATAACTTCAAGCCTTTATATGATCATCGGCAACAACTTTTTGCTATTGTGCAGGGCGGCATTTACAAAGATATCCGCGAAGAGAGCGCCAAAGCTCTTGTCGCAATGGATTTCCCCGGATATGCTATCGGCGGATTGGCGGTGGGCGAGCCCAAAGAAACCATGTTTGAAATTACGGATTTTTGCACCGATATTCTGCCTGAGAACAAACCGCGATACCTGATGGGCGTGGGAATGCCGGAAGACATCATCCTGGCTGTGGAACGCGGCGTTGATATGTTCGATTGTGTGATTCCCACGCGCAACGCCAGAAATGGAACCGTTTTTACCGCCAATGGTAAAATGATCCTTAAATCGGGAAGATTTAAAGACGATCCCAAACCAATCGATTCTGATTGTACCTGTTATGTGTGTCGGAATTTTTCGAGGGCGTATCTCAGGCATTTGTACAACGCCAATGAAATTCTGGGTTTAAAACTTGCCACTTTGCACAACGTTCATTTTTATTTATGGTTGACAAGGGAGGCTCGTAAGGCTATTATTGAAAACCGTTTTTTTGACTGGAAACAAAAAATTTTACAAAATATAACCAAAGTCATAGAAAATTAAATTAAAAGAGGAGACGATATGTCGGAATTTATCATGTTACTGGCGCCCGCAAATCAGGGACAAGGCGGCGGGGGAGGAAATCCCATTATGGCGTTTCTGCCCTTCATTTTAATTATTGTGATCATGTACTTTTTAATGATCCGTCCGCAATCGAAGAGACAGAAAGAAAAACAAAAAATGCTGGATGCTCTTAAAAAGGGCGATAACGTGATCACCATGGGCGGAATTCACGGCAAGGTGGTAGGTTTTACCGATGACAACAAAACCGTTATCTTAAAGATTGACGACAACGTTAAAGTCAATGTGGAACGCAGCGCGATTACCGCTGTTAAATCGGTGGGAAGCAAAAACTGATATGAAATTGATTTTTATGGGGACGCCCGATTTTGCACGGGCGTCCCTGCAAAAATTGTTACACTCTTCGCACGAAGTGTCAGCCGTTGTCACCGTTCCCGATAAACCGCAGGGAAGGGGGCTGAAGTTAAAGCCTTCTCCGGTTAAACAATTGGCTTTGGAGTATAACCTTCCCGTTCTCCAGCCGGCATCATTAAAAGACGAACAGTTTATTCGGCAACTTAAAACCTTTAAGGCGGATGCCTTTGTGGTAGTGGCGTTCAAGATTCTGCCCGCTGAGGTGTTCAACATTCCTCCCAAAGGGACTATTAACCTGCACGCTTCGCTTCTTCCCCGTTATCGGGGAGCGGCGCCGATTAACTGGGTTTTGATCAACGGAGAAAAAGAAACGGGCGTTACCACTATTTTTATTAACGAGCGCGTGGATGAAGGTAATATTTTACTGCAACGAAAGGTTCCGGTTACCTTTGAAATGAACGCCGGCGAGCTTCATGATCTTCTGGCGGCTGTCGGCTCCGAGGTTCTGGTGGAAACCCTAAACAAAGTGGAACGTAACGAAATCGTTCCGCAAAAACAGGATGAATCGTTGGTCAGTAAGGCGCCAAAAATTACAAAAGAGCTTTGTCGTTTAAATTTTAATCAATCAGCCGAACAGGTTCATAATTGGATAAGAGGATTGAGTCCCTATCCCGGCGCCTACGCCTTTTTAAAGGGACAACAGTTGAAAATATTTCGTTCCAATACCGTTTCGGTGGATTACCCGCAGGCAGTTCCCGGGACAATCGTTAAAATCATGAAAAACTGCTTTACCGTGAGCTGCGCGAAAGGAGCCGTGGATATCTTCGAGATTCAGCTTCAGGGTAAAAAGAAGATGAGCGTTGACGCTTTCCTGAACGGATACGAGCTTTCGGAAGGAGAACAATTGACCTGATACAAAGGCAGTGAACATTCTTTACCCGTTTACCATGAAACTTGTGCAGTCGAGAAGCGTTTCATATTAAAGTAAGATTTTGATCATGGGGGTAAAAATGGTCACTATCCATGTAGGGAATTATAATGATTTCGATAAGGCGCTCAGAGCGTTTAACAGAAAGGTCAGAAAGGCGCAAATAATCGAGATATGCCATAAAAAGTCGCACTACATCAGTCCCAGCCAAAAGCGCCATAAAGCTAAGTTAAAATGGCGAAAGCGCATTGCAAACAGTTAGTAACCGGATAATAAGGAGGGCAGCAGCTCTCGATATTAATCAAATGCCACGCAAGAAACTACCATTCTTTTTTTAATCAATTTTGAATTTTCACGGTAAATTTAAGCGTAATTTCATTGCAGAAAAAAGTAGTTGCTTAATTCACAATTTCGCTATCGAAAAAAAACAAAAAGCCCCGCAGATTAATATACGAGGCTTTGATCACAAACAGATTTTAAAGTTTATTACCAGGATCGAGATCTTGAACCCTGATAGCCTCCGCCACCGCCTCTGTGACGACCGCCGGAGCGATCTTTGCGCGGTCGGGCTTCATTAACAACTAATGTACGACCTTCTAATTCCGTGCCATTAATTCCGTCAATTGCTTTCTGCGCTTCTTCGTTTGAAGGCATGGTAATAAAACCAAAACCACGAAGTTCCCCAGTATATTGATCCCTGAGCAATTTAACTTCAGTGGTTTCACCGTATGCTTCAAAAAGCTGACGCACGGTGTCTTCGTTGGTGGTTTTGGGGAGGTTCCCTACGTAAATGTTCAATTTAAACTCCTATACTTGAACTATGACTTTGAATTATTTAAAAATAGATGATCTCTAAAAATAGCGAATCCTCTAAATGTAGATAATATTCAGCAGGTTTACTTCCTTTGGTAACTTAA
>JAADIP010000018.1 GCA_013151275.1 Calditrichota bacterium
TCACGCATCACGCATCACGCATCACGCATCACGCATCACGCATCACGCATCACGCATCACGCATCACGCATCACGCATCACGATTACCATAAAAGCCGCTTAACCCTTACACCCTTAACCCTTAACAAATTCTGCTCCAAAAAAAGCAGGAATTTAAGTGTTAATCTGTTAACGATTCGCTCAACAAATCCCTCGCGTCGTAAAGGGTGTTCAGCAACGCGTCCGCGCCGGCTAATTTTTCGCGGGGAATAAAGCGGCTTTTTAAAGCCAGACAGATCAATCCGGCGGCTTGCGCGCTTTTTACGCCCGCGGGAGAATCTTCAATCGCCAAACAATTGTCGGGGATTTCTTTCAGCAGTTCAACGGTCTTAAGGTAAATTTCCGGATGGGGCTTGCGGTGCCGGACATCGTCGCCGGACAGAACGATTTCAAAAATTTGCGCCGGACGGAAATTCCCCTTGGAGCTTTGTTCTAAATTTTGAAAAATGTGATCCACCTGTTCGCGGGTTGATGAAGAAGCCAGCGCCAGACGAATGTTCCGATCCAGACAAAATTCAACCAGTTCCGCGATACCGGGATTCGGTTTTAGAGGCGTTTCTTTTAGCAGCCGCAAATATATGGCGTCTCTCTTGCGTATTCCTTCTTCGATTAAATTTTCGTCCGATAGATTAAGAAATCGGCGGTAAATTTGCCGCACGTTGTCGGGTACGGAAAATCCGATCAATCCGAAAAGAAAATCATCGGTGTAGGGAATCTTCAGCCCGTCAAGAAATTCGCGGAATGATTCTATATGCAGCGGTTCGGTATCCACCAGTACGCCGTCCATGTCCAGAACAACCGCTTTTAAAGATTTTAGCCGCCTGATAAGCCTGTCCGAAAATTTCATTGTCCGTCCCTGTCATTTTTTTGCAGGCGTTAAAGATAGAGTATTTCGTTTATCGGCGCAAAAAAAAGCGGATGCTCCGGGCATCCGCTGAAAACATTGTTATTGAAAAAGAACTAAAATCTTAATACTGTCTGAATATTGGTTGTCTTCACAGTTTCATTGCTTCCGGATATTTTCCCGTCGCCGTTGACGTCCCGATAGGTCTGCCGGAAATCCAGCAACAGGGCTGCGGAAGGCGAAATTTCATATTCGATACGATACCCCAAAATGGTTCCTTCGGTTTTCTTGAACAGCTTGCGGGCGTTGTTCTGATAGTAATAGGCGCCGGCGCGGCTGATTTTGGGAATAAAGCGCGTGTTCACATCCAGATTGGCGCGAAAAGTTCTGAAGCGGAGATTTGCCTTGCTCATATTCTGGTATTCGGCTCCGAATATCATAAAATCAAAGAGATTAAAATCAGCCCCGACCACATAACCTTTTAATCGTTCGGTCACGTAATCGTCAACATACTGCCGTTTGGTAAAAGGGATGATAGTAGCGCCGGTATCCGAGACGGTTTTGTAAGTGGCGCGTTCCAGTTCGTAAGTGGTGTTAAAATATTCCGGTAAAAATCCCCGCCCGAAAACGCGGTATTCGGCAAAGGCGTTGATAAAGGCAAACTTGGCTAAAAATCCGGGTGCGGTAACACCCCAGGCGCCGTTGTAGGGATACTTGGCGTATTGCCCGTAGGTGATCAATTGCAGATATTTGTAATTAAGAATGGGATATGAAACATCGAGGGCAAAAGCAAGTTGAGTTTTATCCTTGGCTTTGTTGATGTTAAAAGGCTCGGGCTTCAATAAAACGCTGTCTTGCTCGTTGTAAAGATTTGCGCCTTCGGGTCCGAACCGTTCGATCAAAAGTTCTTTGTTGTCTGTAAAGCCGTCGCCGTCGCGGTCAAAATCCAGACGATCGGGAATACCGTCGTTGTCGCTGTCGAGGGCGTACGTTTTTTTGTCGGGAAAATCATCCAGCATATCGGGAATGCCGTCGTTATCGCGGTCTTTCAGTCCTTTGTACTGATTGCGGTCAAAAACCACGCTCGCGCCGACTTCCAATTTGCCGATCGGTCGGTAAGACAATCTTCCGGCAAAAAGACCGCCGCCGCTGAACACTTCCGAAAAATTGTTGACCATCGCGTCGAATCCGTAATCTGAAGTTTTAATCCCCAGTTCCATTCCCGTGCGGATGACGCTGGGATACTCCACGGTGTTCGAATAATGATTCATAAGCAATCCGAAGCCCAAACGGTAGTTATCAATGGCGCCGATTTTCAGATAAAACGGATCCCCGCGATGCGCCCAGCGGACGTAATAAATTTTTTCGATAACGTCCTTGAACGAATCCCAGTTCTCCTTGCGAATGTTTCCGTTCTGATCGATGTAAAGACTTAGATCAAGCGCCACGCCCAACTTGCCGATGGAGAATTCGGGACGCAAGCCGATCTGATTGTAAATTTGATCGTCAATGGTCACCGCGCCGAGCGTAAGCCCGGTGCGCAGACCCGTTTTGGGCGGTTTGGTTTTAACGGGTTGCGCGGGTTTCTGTTCCTGAGCGGGCGGTTTGATTTCCGGCTTCGGAGGCGTCGGTTGAATTTCCGCTTTTTGTTCCGGCGGCTTCACCGGAGTTTGAGCCTTTTTAATCGGCTCCTCTTTTTCCTGCGGCGGAGCAGCCGGTCTGCTTAAAGTTTCCAATTCGCTTATTTCTTCCTGAGTCAACGGAACGGGCAGCGAAGGCTTTTTCCCCATGGCGATAACGGATTTTTGAAGCGCTTTTACCTGAACGGTGTTGGCAAAATTTTTATCTCCGAATTCAACAACGCCCTCCTTAACCCAGATTGCGGATTGCAGCGGTTCATTTGTCAATAAGAATTCCGTCCCGCGAATAGCCGCCACCGCCACCGGACTGCCCACTTTTACCTTACCCACCAGTCTTTTTGTGAAGCTGAAAAAGAATCTTCCTAAATTCGCGAACAGCTCGCCGTCTTCCTTGTCGGGAGCGGGCATCTTGCGGATTTCAAGTAACGAATTGGCTAAAATTTTGCTGCGCGATCCGTCAGGGTATTCGATCTCACAGATGGATTCGGGACCTGTTCGGATAATGTTCCCCTGTTTTACTTTTGAGTTTAGCTTTAACGGCGCCCAGCTTTCAACCGTCGGAGAAGATTTGAATTTCACTTCCCCGATTAAATATTTTACACGAGCCGTCTGGCTGTGTAAGAATGAAAACAGAAGCATAAGAATAATGACCCAACGCATAGAACCTCCTGCAGCTGATTTTTTTAGAGAGTTGACTTTAATATAATGTAAAAAAGAACGAAAAATAAAAAAATAGCGTATAAATTGTTTAAATTAACCGGATTTACGGTTACCGATAAAATTGAATGAAAAATGAATTTCGCAAATACTTAAAATTTGATTACATTACACAAAGGCTATCGACCGCAGATTAGACCGCAGATTAATCTGATTACGCTGATTGCGCAGATTTAGTTAAAGTTCTCCATTGGATTTTCAGCGGTTAAATAAGGGGATTTGTTTTCATTTGCAATTTTGACCGCAGATTTATCTGATTACGCTGATGTCGCTGATTTAGTCAAAGTTTTCCATTATGGATTTTCAGCGGTTAAATAAGGGAATTTGTTTTCATTTTAATTATGAAGTTAGATCTAAAAACCGTGTTCTGTCATTTGGAACGTAGAGAAAAATCACTTAACTCCGATGAAAAAGATTTTTCGTCGCTGCGCTTCTCGATAATGACGGACTTTTTTAGAGCGGACTTGTGATTATTTTTTAAACTTAATTTTTTAATGAGTAATTTAAGTTTGTTTTTGGCTTTTTTATTTAAATTTTATTTCATAATTTATGAATACTGCAGAGCAGCCGTTCTTGTCATTCCCGTGCCGCGTAAGCGGCTATTTTGTGAATGAAGCGGTTTTCGCCGCGATTGAAACAAGAAGTATTAAAATTTTAATAAAACAAAAGATTTTTCTGTTTCCGCTATGGAGAAAGAGAAAAAATCCGAAAAAGTATTTTTAGAAGATTTTTTATTGTTGAGAACAAGTAATAACTAATAACGGAATTTTAACAAATGAACGAAAAAAAGATTCTACGGGGTATATTGGAAATAACTCCCCAGAGCCACGGATTTATCAGGAGCTCTGAAAACAACTTTCTGCCGTCGAACCACGACGGATTCATTGCGCCCGGATTAATTCGCAAATACAGTTTACGCGAAGGCGTCGAAATTATTGCCGAAGTAAACGATGTCTCCGGAGGACACCGCAACAGACCCGTGCAGAAAATTATTTCGGTAAACGGTCTCGATCCCGAACAATACGTACGCGTTAAAGACATAAAATCGCAGACCAGTATCGATCCCTACGAGCCGTTGAAAATTCAACAGCATAAAAACGACATCACGGGCTGCATTATCGATTTGTTCACTCCGCTGGCAAAGGGAACCCGCGGGGTAATTATTTCGCCGCCGAAAGCGGGCAAAACAATCATTCTCAAACATATCGCTCTGTCATTGGCGAAAAATCATCCCGAAATAGAAGTTATGGTGCTTCTGGTTGACGAACGTCCGGAAGAGGTCACCGATTTCCAGCGCGCGACATCGGCGCAGGTTTACCACTCTTCCGCCGATCAAAGCGTGGAAAATCATATTCGTCTGACGCGCCTGACCATGAATATGGGCATCCGAAAGGTTGAAATGGGTAAAGACGTGGTGATTTTAATCGATTCGCTTACGCGGATGGGTCGGGCGTTCAACAAAGTGACCAGCACCTTCGGTCGCACCATGAGCGGCGGACTGGATATTAAGGCGATGGAATTGCCGCGGCAGTTTTTCGGCGCCGGCAGAAAAATAGAACACGGCGGCTCGTTAACAATTTTAGCCACAATTCTGGTGGATACCGGAAGCCGGATGGACGAAATTATTTTTCAGGAATTTAAAGGCACCGGAAACATGGAATTGGTGCTTTCACGCCGATGCGCGGAAAGACGAATATTTCCCGCAATCAATATCCGCGAATCGGGAACCCGCAAAGAACACAAGATTCTTACTGAGGAAAAATTGCAATTGAGCACCCGTCTCCGCCGTTATGTTGTAAATTTTGACGAAGTTTCGGCAATGCAAAAATTACTGGAAAGCATGAAGACGGTTTGCGAGCAGGCGTTTATCCTTGAAAGTTCGGACGGCGGCGAAAAGAAAAAAGCAAGGAAAAATAAAAAAAAGTCGCCGTAACCCCGTAACCGCAAAGTAAAAGAGCGGCGGTTGAATTGTGAAATTGACGGCAGGCGGCTGCCCGACCCCTCCTTAAATTATTTCTTGTTCATGGCTGCGTTTTATTTTGAAAGTTGACGAATTGTGTATTACATTCAAGCAAAATTCACAAAGTTCGGGAAAAGAACATGCATTACTACGTAAATGTCAGTTTTGCCAATATCTATCGAAAACCGACCTTTCATGGCGAAGTGGATACCCAGGCGGTGCTGTGGGAAAAACTGGAAATGTTTGAAAAAATCGATCCCTTTTTACGCGTGGAAACCGAAGACGGCTACGAAGGATGGATTAACGAACATCAGGTGAGTTGCTGCGGCGAACCCGGGGAACAACGGAAGATGATCACCGCGCCGCGCTGCGATTTTTTTGAACAACCCGATTCCGCCAGTCAAATTGTGCGTCACGGGGGCGCGGGCTCCAAAATACCGGTGCTTGAAGAACAACACGGCTGGATCAAAACCCGTTTTCCCGATGAAAAGGAAGGGTGGATCCGTTCCGATTGTTTTGAGCCGTTACCGCAATTTACCCGTGATAATTTTGCGGAATACATTTCGCGCTTTTTGGGCACTACCTACGTTTGGGGCGGAAAAACCCCGTACGGTTTGGATTGCTCGGGTTTTGTGCAGTTAGCGTTTAAACTTTTCGGGAAAAATATCCGCAGAGACGCCTGGATGCAATTTGAAGACGCGGTTAAAGTTTCTTCCGATCCCTTAAAGGCGGACAAGGGCGATCTCTATTTTTTTGCCGAGACAGGCGAAAAAATAACACACGTGGGAATAGCTTTGGGAAACGGACATTTTATTCACGCCCGGGGAATGGTGCGCATAAATTCCCTGGCGGAATCCGATCCGAATTTTAGTCCCGAGCTGTTGAAAGATTTTGTTGAAGTAAGAACCTTTTTTTAACTCCGAAGTTTAACAATTTCTGATAAGCATATTGTTTTTTGGACAATATTTTTATACTATATTTGATTGATAAAAAATATTGGATGGAGAGGACAATACGCGCAATGTTAAATCGTAAAGTATTAGTCCTGAATCAGAATTACGAACCGTTGACCATTTCAACGGTCAAAAGAGCCATTATCCTTATGTATTCGCAAAAAGTGGAAATGGTCGAAAAATATGATGCGGTGATTCATTCCGTTTCCACCAGCATGCCCTGTCCCAGCGTTATTCGTTTGCACAGCTATATTCACAAACCCTTCAGAGAAGTGGCGTTAAATCGCAAAAACATCTTTAGACGCGATCAGCACACCTGCCAGTATTGCGGTAAAAACAACCGACCCATGACCATCGATCATGTAATTCCCAAAAGTTACGGAGGAAAGGATACCTGGGAAAACCTGGTTTGCGCCTGTCTTGTCTGCAATTCCAAAAAAGGAAACCAAACCCCGGAAATGGCGGGAATGAAGCTACTGAAAAAACCGGCAAAACCGTCGCGCCTTTTTTACCTGCAGGTTCTCGCCGGAAGACCCCACCCCACCTGGAAGCGCTATTTGTTCATTTTTTAAAATTGCGCTCAAAAATTTACGTGATAATGAATTTTATTCCGCAAGCCGCACAATGCTTTTTCGACAGCTTTTTTAATTTTCTTCCGATCTTTTGGTGAACACACATCGCTTTTCTGTTCCCGATACAGATAAAAATTACAAATTTTAAAGTTGAGTCCGCTCCAAAAACCGTGTTCTGTCATTTCGAACGAAGAGAGAAATCTTATAACTCCAATAAAGACAAAAGATTTCTCGCCGCTACGCTCCTCAAAATGACAAATACAGACATTTTTAAAGTGGACACAAAGTTGAATTTAATTTAAAATGTTTTGCCGTACTTTTAGTTTAAAACTCAGGTTGTGAGTCAGTCTATGTTTTTGTAAATTAAATATTCTGAATTAATTCAAACAGGAGTTACCATGCAGAAAAAAAGGATTTTAAGCGGAATGCGTCCCTCAGGGCGTTTACATCTGGGCAATTATGCGGGAGCGCTCGAAAACTGGGTAAAATTACAGGAAGAATACGATTGCTTTTATTTTGTCGCCGATTGGCACGCCCTTACCACAAATCCCTCCGCCGCTTTTGAAGTTAAAGAAAATACCGTTCAAATGATCATAGACTGGTTAAGCGCGGGTATTAATCCCGAACTTCCGATTTTTGTGCAATCGAGCGTTAAGGAACACGCGGAGCTGCATTTGATTTTTTCCATGCTGATAACAAAAGAGCGTCTGGAGCGCAATCCCACTTTAAAAGAACAGATCAGAGACCTGAACGCCGAGACTACAATTTACGGTCATCTGGGTTACCCCGTATTGCAGGCTGCGGACATTTTGATTTACAAAGCTAATCTGGTTCCCGTGGGCGAAGATCAGGCGCCTCATGTGGAAATCACCCGCGAGATAGCCAGAAAATTCAATCAGATTTACGCTCCTGTTTTTCCGGAGCCCGAAACCAAGTTAACCACGTTTGCGCGTTTGCCGGGTCTCGACGGCAGAAAGATGGGAAAATCGAACAATAATTTTATTTTAATTTCCGATCCGCCGGAAGAGATCGCCAAAAAAGTACGGATGGCTGTCACGGATCCGCAAAAGGTGCGCAAAGGCGATCCCGGACGACCGGATGTGTGTAACGTGTTCAAATACCATCAAAAGTTTAATCCCGAAGAGGAATTGCAGATTCGCAAAGATTGCGAGAGCGGCGTTTTGGGATGCGTGGTTTGTAAGCAAAATTGCGCCCAAAAGATCGCCGACTTTTTTGCGCCTTTCCGCGAAAAACGCGTTTACTACGAAAATCACCTCGATGAAATTCACGATGTTTTAAACGAAGGAACGAAAAAAGCAAAAGCAGTTGCCCAAAAAACAATGGATGAAGTCCATAAAGCGATGAAAATGGGATGAGATACAGAATTAAATTAGACATATTCGAAGGACCCTTCGATTTACTGTTGTTCCTGATTCGCAAGAACGAGGTCGATATTTACGACATCCCTATCGCCGATATTACGGAGCAGTTTCTGGAATACATCGAGGCGCTGCAGATTCTCGATTTGAATGTCGCCGGTGATTTTATCGAGATGGTAGCCATTTTAATGCACATCAAGGCGAGAATGCTTCTGCCGAAATCGCCTCTGGAAAGCGACGATGAACACGAAGACCCCCGCACCGAATTAGTGGAGCGGCTTTTGGAATACAAACGATTCAAAGAGGTGTCTTTTGAACTGCAAACCCTGGAATCCGAGCGCCGGAAGTATTTTCCGCGCCGCGATTTTAAATTCATAACTTTTCCCGAAAATATCTCGACCGAAGAATATCTGGAAAAGGTTACCCTGTTCGATTTGATGATTGCCTTTAAACGCGCTCTCGAAAGCATGCCCAAGGTTACTTATCACGAGGTCAGACGAATCGATGTGACGGTTGAGCAGCAAACCGAGTTTTTGCTGGAACAATTGCGGCAAAAGCAAATGATTTTATTCCAGGATCTGATGAAGCAGTTCAAAGAGAAAATTCTTTTGATCGTCACCTTTATTGCTTTGTTGGAATTGGTTCGAAAAGGAGAGGTGGTTGTACGGCAATCGGGTGTTTTTGACGATATTCGAATAAAACTAAAAGATGCGGCTTAAAATGGAAGATAAAACAATTCAAATAATCGAAGCGTTGATTTTTGCCAGTGATTCTCCGCTGCCCGTCAATAAAATAAAAGAGATTCTCGAAGGAATCGGCGCCCGTGAAATCAGAGCAGCGGTCAATAAGCTCAACCAACGCTACGACGAGCTGCCGTCGGCTTTGAAAATTGTGGAAGTGGCGGGCGGTTTTCAAATGGTAACCCGTCCGGATTACGCCGATTACCTCGCCAGACTTTACAAAAGCAGGCAGACCCATCGTCTCACGCACAAGGCGTTGGAAACCCTTGCCATCATCGCCTACAAGCAGCCTATCACCAAGCAGGAGATGGAGCATATCCGCGGCGTAAATGTGGATGGCGTGGTGCGCACTCTGATCGAACGGAATTTGATTACTGTGGTGGGCAGAGAAAAAGCGCCGGGTAATCCGCTGCTTTACGGAACAACCAAAGAATTTTTGGAATATTTCGGTTTAAAGAGCCTGGACGATCTGCCCAAATTAAAAGAGATCGACGAGCTTTTAAAAGGCGATGAAAAGTTTCTGGAAAGTCTGGATCAGGTTGTTCTGGAACAAATGGCTCCGGAGGAATTGGGAATAGCAAACGCTGAAATAAATCAGGATGAAAATAAAAGCGAATCCGATGCTAAAGAAAATGATCAGGACGAATCTTCTTGATTAATTTAAGTGGAACCTAATCCGGTGAATGAACGATGATACGATTGAACAAGTTTTTGGCGCAGGCTGGAATTGCTTCGAGAAGAAAATGCGACGACCTGATTTTAGCGGGCTATGTAACGGTAAACGGTAAAAGGGTTGATCAGGTCGGCGTGGTTATTGACGAAGAAAAAGACGTGGTTGCTTTTAAAGGGAAAAAGGTAGCCCCGAAAAAGAGATTTACTTATATTGTTTTAAATAAACCGAAAGGCGTGGTAACAACGGCAAGCGATCAATTTCGCCGGAAAACCGTGCTGGATTTAATTGCCATTCCCGAACGAATATTTCCCGTCGGTCGTCTCGATTACAATACCACGGGAGTTTTGCTGCTTACCGATGACGGCGAACTTTCTTACCGATTACTTCATCCGAATTATAAAATTAAAAAGATTTATCGCGTGCTGCTGAACAGGGTAATACGTCCCGTGGATCTGTACCATTTGAGTCACGGAGTGGAGTTGGACGGCAGGAAGACACAATCCTGCAAAATATCTGAGTTGCGGATCGTGGATAACGGCAGTCTTTTGGAAGTTGAATTGACGGAGGGGCGCAATCGTCAGATTCGCCGCATGTTCGAGAAATTAAACTATCGCGTTATAGAGTTGGATCGCATCTCTTTTGCCGGTTTAACCGCCAAAGGGTTGCAGCAGGGGGAATGGCGTTATTTGTTTAAACAGGAAATCAGCCGATTAAAGGAGATCGTGGCTTATGGAAATTAAAGGTAAAAAAGCGTTAATCCTCGGCGGATGGGGATTGGTGGGTCAGGCGGTATGTCGAAGAATGATCGAAGAACAGCCTTCCGAAATGGTTATTCTTTCTTTGCTTAAATGGCAGGCGGAAGAAGCCGTTCAATTGATGAGGAAATTATCCTCCGACATTACCTTCACTCCCGAATGGGGTAATATTTTTGTCCGCGATTCATTGAAAGATTTACCCAGAGAAGAGATTCTCAATAATCCGAAAAATCGGGCTCAACTAATGACGGATGTTCTGGATGATCTGAGCCATGATATTATCAACCGCTCCTATCTTGCTCAGGTGGTCTTAAAGCACAAACCCGATATCATTGTGGATTGTATTAACTCCGCTACGGCGCTCGCTTATCAGGATATCTTCACCAGTTCAATTGAAGTCCAAAAAGTACTGGAGAACGTGAAAAAGTGTGAGCGCAGCGAAGAGAGCGTTTCGGCAATCGAACGCCTGCTCATTACTCAGTACACTCCGCAATTGATTCGCCATATTCAGATTTTATACGAATCAATGAAGAAGGCGAAAACGCGGGTTTACGTTAAAATAGGCACCAGCGGAACCGGGGGAATGGGTCTTAACATTCCTTACACCCACAGCGAAGAAAAACCGTCGCGAATGTTGTTAAGTAAATCGGCTATCGCCGGTTCGCACACTTTATTGCTGTGGCTTATGGCGCGCACGCCCGACGCTCCGATTACCAAAGAAATCAAACCCACAGCGGCTATCGCCTGGAAAAAAATCGAATACGGCGAAATCCGAAAAAACGGCAAGCCGGTGATGCTGTACGATTGCCCGCCGGAAAACGCCATCAAATTAAAGGGAACCATCCATCGACAAATGAAAAAAGGTCCATGGAAACCTTTAAACAAACCTCTGAAAAAAGTTTATATCGACACCGGAGAAAACGGCATTTTTAGCTTCGAAGAATTTACGGCAATTACCTCCCGCGGGCAGATGGAATTCATCACTCCCGAAGAAATTGCAAATGTGGTTTTGTGGGAAATCAAAGGCGGCAACACAGGGCATGATATCATCAACGCTCTGGATAACGCCACTATGGGACCGACGTACCGGGCGGGTTATCTGCGCGGAAGCGCCTTGCAAAAAATGCTGCGTCTGCAAAGAGATCACAAATCCGACAGCGTGGCTTTCGAGTTGTTGGGACCTCCCAAGTTAAGCAAACTGTTGTACGAAGCGTATTTGTTGAAGCGCTGTAAATTTACCATGGAAGAAGTTTTAAAACACAATCCCGAATTTCTTGCCAATTGCGCGGAAGAACTCATCAAAACCGATCACAAATTACGCGCGGAGATTCTGTCCATCGGCATACCTATTTTAATGAGCGACGGAAAAAAACTGTTGCGCGGTCCGGAAATGAAGATTCCCGCTTACAAAGGCATTAACGAACTGGAAGTGACTCAGGAAAATATTAATAAATGGGCGAGCGAGGGCTGGCTGGACTTGCGGGCTGAGAACTTTAAAATTTGGCAGGAACGCATTCGAAAAATTCAAAAAGAGATCGAATCCGTTCCCGAAGACGATACCAGCTCGCAGTATGATCGCGACAGAGAATACTGGAACGAATCGAATGAAATTGAGCCCGGGAAAATTGTGGGATGGCTCTTTTTGCAGGAAGAACAGGGTTTGCGGATGAAGGATTAGGAATGAGTGAAAAAATTCGAATTGCCATTGACGGACCGGCGGCATCGGGAAAAAGTACCACAGCCCGGCTTTTAGCTCAAAAGCTGGGCTATTTGTATATCGACACGGGAGCCATGTATCGGGCTGCCACGCTTGCCGTTTTAAAAGCGGGAATAAATGTTGACGACGAAGCCGCCGTGGTCCGCTGTGTGCGTGAAAATAAAATTTCGCTAAAAATTAGTGACGGAATTCTGAAAACGTTTTTAAACGGAGAGGATGTAAGCCATTTAATCCGAACGCCTCAAATTAATAAGGTGATCAGCAAAATATCCTCGTATAAAGGCGTGCGTAAGGTTCTTATTGAACAGCAAAGAGAAATGGCAAAGCAGGGCGGCGTGGTCATGGACGGCAGAGATATCGGCACCGTGGTTCTTCCGGACGCGGAGCTGAAGGTTTTTTTGGTTGCCGGTCTTAAAGAACGCGCCAGAAGACGAAAACTGGAACTGGAGCTTCAGGGAATTGAATTGAGCATCGAGGAAATAGAAAAAGAGATCGCGAACCGCGATCGTCTGGACTCCGAAAGGGACGAATCGCCTCTTCAAAAAGCCGAAGATGCCCGGGTTCTCGACACCACAAATTTGACCGTTGATGAGCAGGTGGATATTATCTACGGCTGGACTCAGGAAATCCTGAAAACATTGCGGGAAAAGCCCGCCGCAGGCGACAGATAAAAATTTGTTTTTACAAAAGCGCTGTATTAAATTTGAAGACTTTATTTAAAACCGTAAACAGCCGATAAAGGCTAAACTAAAGATCAACGGAGGTATAAATTTTTATGACTGAGGAAAAAAAAGAAACAGGAACCCCAAACCCATCCGAAGAACAAACTAAAGACGAGATGGCGAACCAACAAACAACCAATGATGACAAATTTGAAGAACAAGTCGTCAAATTGGAAGATTTACAGGAAGAGCATGAATATTCTCAGGCAGAGATGGAGACCCTGACCCGCCTGTACGATCAAACGCTCGAAGAATTAAAAGAAGGCGAAGTAGTCACGGGTCGCATTTTAAATATTACCGATTCTGACGTAATCGTTGATATTGGCTTTAAATCCGAAGGATTAATTCCAAAAGACGAATTTGATAATATTGATGAATTAAAACCCGGCGATGAGGTTGAGGTATTTGTCGATGAACTGGACAACGGAGAAGGACAGATCGCGCTTTCCCGCAGACGCGCCGATTTTATTAAGAATTGGGAAAGAGTCATCCAGAAATATGAAAATGACGAAATTATTCCGGGAACCATCACTCGCCGCATAAAGGGAGGAATGGTCGTCAGTCTGATGGGCGTTGACGCCTTTCTGCCGGGATCGCAAATCGATGTTAAACCGATCCGCGATTTTGACGCTTTGATCGGTAAACAGATGAATTTTAAAATAGTCAAGGTAAATCGGGCGCGTAAAAACATCGTTGTATCTTCACGCGTTCTGATCGAAAAAGAATTGGAAGGCAAACGGAAAGAAATCCTCGAAACGCTTGAAAAGGGTCAGGTGCGCAAAGGAACGGTTAAGAACATCACCGATTTCGGCGTGTTTATCGATCTTGGCGGCGTGGACGGATTGCTGCACATTACCGATTTGAGCTGGGGTCGCGTAAACCATCCTTCCGAGCTGGTCAAATTGGATCAGGAGCTGGAAGTAATGGTTCTCGATTTCAATGAAAATAAAGACCGGATTTCTCTCGGTCTCAAACAATTGCAGCCGCATCCGTGGGAAAATGTCGAACAAAAATATCCGGTCAACAGTATTGTTAAGGGTCGTGTTGTCAGCATTACCGATTACGGCGCATTTGTTGAGCTGGAAAAAGGAATAGAAGGACTAATCCATATTTCCGAGATGTCCTGGTCGCAACACATTAAACATCCGAGCCAGATTTTGACCGTGGGGCAGGAAGTTGAAGCCGTTGTTCTGAACATCGAACCCGATCAGAAAAAGATTTCTCTGGGTCTCAAACAATTGGAACCCGATCCCTGGGAAAATATCGAAGAACGTTATCCGGTCGGTTCCACCCACAAAGGCATTGTCCGCAATATCACCCAGTTTGGCGTGTTTGTGGAACTGGAAGAGGGTATTGACGGTCTGGTTCATATTTCCGATTTGTCGTGGACGCGTAAAATTCAGCATCCCAGCGAGGTTGTGAAAAAGAACGAAGAAATCGAGGTAATGGTGCTTGGCATCAATCGGGAAGAACGCAGAATCGCTTTGGGTCATAAACAAATCGAACCGAATCCCTGGGATGCCTTTGAGCAGGTTTACATGGTCGGCTCCGAAACCACGGGAAAAATTGCGCGCTTTGTCGATAAGGGCGTTATCGTGACGCTTCCTCAGGGAGTGGACGGTTTCATTCCCAATCAGCACATTCCGGCTCCCAAAGGGAAAAAACCTTCCGACGTTTACGAAGAAGGCGCCGAAATTCAGGCAAAAGTGATCGAGTTCGACAAGGAAAACAAAAAGATCGTTCTTTCGGTAGTCGGCTATTTCCGCGATAAAGAGCGCAAAGACTACGAAGAATATCTTGAAAAGCAGGGAATTCCGAAACCGACGATAGAAGAAATGATCAAACAACGTCCGGTCGGCAAGGTCAAAAAGGAAGAGCCCAAACCCGCCAAAGAAAAAGCGGAAGAAGTAAAAGCCGAACCCGAAAAGAAGAAAAAAGAAAAAGCCGAAGAAAAGAAGGAAGAAAAGAAAGAAGAGCCCGAAACCAAAACCGCCGAAACCGCTGAAGCCGAGCAGAAACAGCCGGAAGAGAAAAAAGAAGAGAAAACGGAAAAAGCAGAAGCAAAAGCAGAAGCAAAGGCTGAAGAAAAGAAGGAAGAAAAGAAGGAAGAAAAAGCGGAAGAGGTAAAAACCGAGGCTAAAGAGGCGGAAAAAGAAAAACCGGAGAAAAAAGAAGAAGCGGCGGCGGAGAAAAAAGAAGAAGAGAAAACAGACGAGAAAAAAGAAACCGCCGAATAATTTTCCGCGAATAAAATAATCTTCACATTAAAGCCATCCCGTCAGAACGGGGTGGCTTTCTTTTATGTGCCGGAGAACAGGCGATTCAATATGATTATTCTTTTGAAGGCTTCTGAATGTAAGTTGATTTTCTGTTAAAAAATAAATAGACTTTAAAATATTGACGATCGTTAAAGTCGGGTAGCTTAAATCTTTTAAGTTTAAAAGAATCGAAGGGATTTGTATTGCGAATATGTTTGGTCTCCGCAGAGATCGCTCCGTTCGCTAAAATAGGCGGTCTGGGAGATGTCTCGGCGGCGCTGGGAAAATATCTTAAAGAAAACGGGCACGATATCCGGTTGGTCATGCCCCTTTATGACACGATTGACCGGGCGAAATATGATCTTGCGCCGGTAAAGTTCGCACAGAATATTTCGCTTTGGATGGGCAAACACGAATACGTCATTCACTTTTGGAGTGGCAGGCTTTCCAACGGCAAAACGGATGTCTATTTTGTTCAATGCGACGAACTTTACAAGCGGGGAGAGGTTTACACTTCGGATCCGGACGAACCCGTTCGGTTTGCTCTTCTTTCCGCCGCTGCGTTTGAATTGTGCCAAAAGATGGGCTGGTCGCCGCAAATTTTCCACGCTAACGACTGGCACACGGCTTTGATTCCCCTGTATCTGAAATCGCTTTATTCCTGGGATCGGCTTTTTAAATCCGCTAAAACGGTGCTGACGATTCACAATATCGGTTATCAGGGGAATTTCCCTGCCCGTATTATCAACGATTTGGGTCTCAATAGTTTTTATCAATTGTTCGACAGCTATGATCTTTTTCACGGAAGGCTTAACTTTCTGAAAAGCGGATTATTGCATGCCGATAAAATAACAACGGTCAGTCCCACCTACGCCCGTGAAATACAAACTCCGGAATACGGCGAAGGATTGGACGGCATTCTGAGAAAACGCAGTCACGATCTGGTGGGAATTTTAAACGGCGTTGACTACGAAGAATGGAATCCCGAAAAAGACCCCAACATTCCTTACCCCTATTCCGTTAAAAATCTTTCGGGCAAAAAGAAAAACAAACAAGTCCTTTTGCAAAAAGCAGGATTTAACGCCGCTGATTCCGATCGTCCCCTTTTGGGAATAGTGGGTCGTCTTGTGGAACACAAAGGCTTTGACCTGATGATGGACTGCATGGAAGAAATTTTAACCAGCTACGAATTGTGGTTCATTATTCTGGGAAGCGGAGAGGCGCGCTACGAGAATTTTTTCAAAGAACTTCAGCAACGGTTTCCGGATAAGGTCGCCTTTTATAACGGATATGATTACGCGCTTTCGCATTTAATTGAAGCGGGAGCGGATATTTTTGTGATGCCTTCCCGCTATGAGCCCTGCGGATTGAACCAAATTTACAGTTTGAAATACGGCACGGCGCCGGTGGTGCGTAAAACCGGGGGATTGGCTGATACGGTGACTCTTTACGACTGGAAAACCCAAACCGGCGACGGATTCGTTTTTGAACATTATTCTCCCGAAGGATTAAAGTGGGCTTTGGAATACGCTTTGACTACCTATCCGAATAAAAAAGCCTGGAAAAAAATTATGATTAACGGAATGAAAAAAGATTTTTCGTGGCAAAAACAAATAAGAGAATATGAAAAATTGTACGCTTCTTTGGCTGGAGAGAACAAATGAAAATTTCGGGGTTATTGATAGACCTTGACGGCGTTATTTACAACGACAGCCAACCCATCCAAGGGGCGGCGGAGACAATTGCATGGCTTCAGCGTCGGCAAATTCCTTTCCGGTTTATAACTAATACAACGATGAAAAGCCGAAATACCTTGTGCAAAAAACTATCTGCAATGGGTATTCGGGTGGAGCCGGAGGCGATTTTTTCGGCGGCTTTTGCCGCGGGACAATACGTGCGGCAATTTGAAAAGAATCGTTCGTTTTTATTGCTGACCCAAGACGCGAAACAGGAATTTTACGATGTAGAGCAGACCGGGGAGAATGCGGATTTTGTTGTGATCGGCGACCTTGGCGATTTATTCGACATCAAAATTTTAAATAAAGCGTTCAACTGTTTAATGCAGGGGGCGAAATTAATTGCTTTGCAAAAAAATCGTTTTTGGCTGAGCGACGGAGGTTATCGGATTGATGCCGGCGCTTTTGTGGCGCTTCTGGAATATGCGGCGAATACGGAATCGGTTTTAATCGGGAAGCCCGCCGAAAAATTTTTTGAATTAGCCGTCAGCTCGTTAAACATTCCTGCGGATGCCGTGATGATGATCGGCGATGATGTGGAATCCGATATTCAGGGCGCTGACAGGATGGGAATAAGGACTTGTCTGGTAAAGACCGGTAAATTTCGCGAGCAAGATTTACAGAATTCCCCCGTTAAGCCTTCTTTTATTATTCCGGATATTTCACATCTGCCGGAGCTTCTGCAAAAGATTAATAGCTGAGACGATTATCATTTTTACTACTGAAAACGCGGAACCGCGTGAACGGTACGATTGTGAGACAAAACGCCTTTAGTGTTAAATTCTTGTTTTTTGGGAAGTCGTATTATTTTTGGGAGAATAAACAAAATATTCAATCCGATCATTTTTTGGGGAACAAAAAGAGTTTAAAAGAGTAATGTAAGATACGCGCAGGAAGAAAGGGCGGCAATAATCCGGAAAAAACGCATTTTATTGAAGCCTATCGGAAAAAAACAGTTGATCGGCGACGGAACAAGTATTAAATTTCACAAGTTTTGTGGAGAAGGTGACATCCCCCCTTTTTTGGAGAAGGGCTTTCCCCCGGCCTTCGAAAAAAGTCACCTTCTCTATTTTTGTGTATCTAAATAAAGAGGGTAATGGGGACGATTTTGGATTCGACGGGCATGAGAAGAGTATGAACTGCAACCCGGGATTCTGACTACCCCGTAATATTAGTCAGGGCACAAATAAATGCCAACAATGATTACGCACTGGCAGCTTAAAAGATAGCTGTCACGCGGCTTCGTCTCTAATCCACCGGGGATGAAGTTTAGCGTCGATTTTGGGTGGATTGTATGATGGCGGTGCTCGGGCGTCATCAATACATAATCATCCGGGCTGGCTTGCCGGCAGGCTTAGCCGGTTGACCGGTCGGCAAGCGAGAACAACCAACCGGCTATGGTTGTAGATGTTCATACGGTTCCATGTCCGGACCCGGGTTCGATTCCCGGCGTCTCCACTAATTATGCAGGTAATATTTTTAATAATTTTAAGTTTGATATTTATTGGTTTACTTCTTTCAGCCAAGAAAGTGAACCGCGGAATAAATAAGACGCATCGCAGGATAGTGAAGCGTATTAAGGATAGATATCGATAAAAAAAGTTGACAGAAATTAAAACATTTTGTAAAATTGAGTCTTTAAAAAATGGAAATTAAAGCGAGAGTAGCTCAGTTGGTAGAGCACAACCTTGCCAAGGTTGGGGTCGCGGGTTCGAGTCCCGTCTCTCGCTCTTTTTTTATGTATTAAACGAGAAGGCGACGTACCCAAGTGGTTAAGGGAGAGGTCTGCAAAATCTCGATTCGCCGGTTCGAATCCGGCCGTCGCCTCAAAGAATAAGAAAAAAAGTTTTTGAAAGTGCCGAGGTGGTGGAACTGGCAGACACAAGGGACTTAAAATCCCTTGATCCTTTTGGATCGTGCGGGTTCAAGTCCCGCCCTCGGCACAATAAATAGCGGGTTACGGAGTTTTTTCGTAACCCGTTGTTAGTTTAAAAAGCCTCCGACTAATTTTCAATCCTGGTATTTGCAGATTTTATCCTGTTCATCTTAAGCTTGCCTAAAAAGTTTTTTTGAAGTCGAAAAAATAATTGAAGAAAAAGAAGCAGATGAAGTAAATAAATTCTATATCAAGAACATATAATTTAGGTTTGTACGTTTTTTTCGGTCTTGATTCCATATACGAATATTCGATGACCCTCCGCTCGCTCGTCGCCTGT
>JAADIP010000020.1 GCA_013151275.1 Calditrichota bacterium
TGTTAATGATAAAATCGACCTCATCTTTATTCCTGAACAAAAAAGGCGTGTCCAAAATCCGAACTTCGGGCAAAATCACGCCCATACCCAAACCGGTGAATCCGCCGCCCTGCAACTGATTTATCCGGATTTTGCGCAAAACATCTCTTTCATCCCCCTGAATGCCGCCGGGATAAATTTTAAAGACAACTTCTCCGTTGGTCTTTGTTTTAATGGTATCGGCAAATTCGCGCATAAGCTTCATCCACGCGGTGCCGTCCGGAGCGAGGGTGGCAAATTTGATTATCACGGGTTTCGCCTGAATAGCGGAAAAAACGGCAAATATCAAAAACAGCGCAAACAGTCCTCTTTTAAACCGGATCATTTTTCCTGTTCCTTATGTTAAAACAACTCTTCTTTTTCAGCCAACAGCCTTTTTGCCTTTTGTTTTGCAATCTGATTTAACAACCTGGCTTCGGGCAAAACATCGAGAGGAGTATTCATTACTTTTTCCAGATATTCATCGAACAGCTCCTCGTCAAGAACTTTTGCGGCGTAATATTTAGCGGCATAAACATAGCTCAATAAAAATTTACCGCCGGTTATCTTAAAATTTTGTTCGAAACATTGTTTTGCCTTTTCGGGATTTCCTCCCAAAAGCCGCGGTCTTTGTCCGTAAATGCTGCCGAAGAACAAGTACACGGCTCCGTAAAAATAAGTCGAATCCAACTGTTTTACCCGTTCCATCAGGGCTTCTACCCGCGGCAGATCGAGCAAAGCCCCGGGATTGTCAAAGGAAAGATTAATATAGCCCGCCCACGGAAATCCCGTCCAGAACAAAGCCGGTACATCCCCTTTGTCGGTTTTTTGCAAAGCCTTTTTAAAGCTTTCGATACTGCCTTTCCATTGAGCGGCGATTTTTGCATTTTTCAGAAGAACGCTTTGCGCGTAATTCCGCGATCTGAGATAGAATAAACGGGCGCGCGCCGCATCGGTATCTTCCGCAAAAGCCAGGGCATAACCGGCGTAGCCCTGAGCGAGAAGCAGCCGCAACCTTTCGTTTTGCGGATCGCTTTTAAGCAGCCCCTCCAAAAGTTTTAAATTCGATGCCAGAGCTTTTTCGGCAATTTCCAGATCGCTTTCTTCGTAAAAAGCGCTCATCCCGTTTTCCAAAACAGGAGTAAATTCACGGACCATCATCCGTCGCAGACTGCAGCTATTGAGCGTCAGTAAAACAAGCGCAAAAATAAGCCCTCTTTTAAACAAACGATAATCTCCCCGCATTCTTTGTTCCCGGTTTTTAAAAGCGAAGAATTATTCAATTTTAAAAAGAAATCCCCCAGTGCATTCGGGGGATATGCTTAATTAATCAATCATCCTTTTCGGAATTCATTTTTCAGGATTCTTCCGTGCCTTCTTCTCTTGCTTTTCGGGTTTTCTCCGCCATCTCCAGAATCCCTTTTTCAATAAAGGGTTTGAACAAATCAATGGGAACCGGGAATATGGTTGTCGAATTCTTTTCGGAGCCTACTTCGATTAAAGTTTGTAAAAAGCGCAATTGAAGCGCCGAAGGGCTGGTATCAATAATCTTTGCAGCCATGGTAAGTTTGGTGGCAGCCTGATACTCACCTTCCGCGGCGATAACTTTTGCGCGGCGTTCGCGTTCGGCTTCGGCTTGTTTAGCCATGGCTCGTTTCATCTCTTCTGGCAAATCAATATGCTTAACTTCGACCAGCGAAACTTTAACGCCCCACGGATCCGAATGCTGATCGATAATTTCCTGCAATCTGGCGTTAATTTTATCGCGTTCCGTCAACAATTCATCCAATTCCACCTGTCCGGCAACGCTGCGCAGCGTTGTTTGCGCTAACTGCGAGGTGGCAAAAAGGAAGTTCTCTACCTCAACAACGCTCTTTTCCGGATTAATCACGCGGAAATAAAGCACGGCGTTAACCTGAACGGAAACGTTGTCCTTGGTGATCACATCCTGCGGAGGCACATCCATTACAACCGTACGTAAGCTAACTTTAACCATTCGATCGATCAGAGGAATCAAAAAGATGAGACCCGGTCCCTTACCCCCCGAAAGACGTCCCAGACGAAACACGACGCCGCGTTCATATTCTTTTAAAATGCGGATCGCGCTTGACATCAGCAAAAGTAAAAAAACGACCAGAGTTATTAAAAGCTGTGGCATAATACTCTCCTTTTTAAAGCTTGGTTTACTTGTGTTCTATTCGGTTAAAAACTAATAGCCCCAAACCACTAATCAGTAAATTAAGTTAATAAAATAACCATGTTAAATATCCTGTTATTCTTGTAAAATTTTCTCAATAAACATCAATAAGCTGCCTTCCGCTCAATCTGTGTAATCCGAGTAATCAGCTTAATCTGTGGTTAAAGGTTCTACTTTTACAATGAGAGATCTTCCGTCATATTCCACAACTTTAACCTTTTGTCCTCTTTTGCAGGGGACATCGCTCACAGCCTTCCAGAATTCTCCGTGAAGTTTTATGGTGCCTTCCGGATTTAAGGGTTTGTAAACTTCGCCGATTTCGCCTATCAATCCGACGCTTCCGGTTGTGGGCTTGGAGCGATGTGTTTTAATCGCCATGCCAATGGCAAAAACAAAAAACAAGACACTCAAGCCGACGACAAATAAAATCACCTGCCATGAAACACGCAGGAAAGGTAACGGGCTATCAAATAACATAACACTTCCCATGATCAATGAAATTACTCCTCCGATGGTCAACAATCCGTAACTCGGAATTTTTATTTCCAGCAAAAATAAGATAATAGCAAAAACAATAAGAAGAATACCCGCATAATTTACCGGCAGAGTCTGAAGCGCGTACAATCCGACGATCAAACAAATTCCGCCCACCACCCCGGGTAAAATAGCGCCCGGACTGTACAATTCGAACAATATTCCGTAAATGCCCAACATCAGCAAAATGTAGGCAATGTTGGGATTGCTGAGCACATCCAGTATTTGCTGTCTCCAGCTCATTTTATAGGTAATAACCTGCGCGTCGGCGGTATGAACAACTTTTGTTACGCCGATATCGAGTTCTATTTTTTTGTTATCCAGTACGGTCAGTAACGAATCGAGACTGGGGGCAATATAATCAATAACGTTTAATTTCAGGGCTTCTTTTTCGGTGATATTGGCGCTCTCGCGAATGGCTTTTTCCGCCCACTCCGCATTACGTCCCCGCTTTTCAGCCAGACTCTTAATTTTAGCCACCGCATCGTTTATGACTTTTTCCATCATGGTTTTGCTTGATGTCGAATCAGGCTGACCGCCGGTGGGACCGCCCCCGAAAACCGGATGCGCCGAACCGATATTTGTGGAAGGAGCCATCGCAGCAACATGGGCGGCGTAGGTAATAAACACTCCGGCTGATCCAGCCCGCGAGCCGCTGGGCGCAACATAAACCACTACCGGAACGCCGGAGGACTGAATCGCTTTTACGATTTTGTGCATGGATTCCATTAAGCCGCCCGGCGTGTCCATCTGAATCACCAGCAATTCGGCATCGGCTTCCTCCGCCTTTTTTATCGCATCGCTTATGTATTCGGTAGCCACGGGATTAATTATCCCTTCCACAATAATCCGATGAACAACCCGAGCCGGTAACAATCCGATAAACAAAGCTGTGAAAAGTACGGAAAAAACGACTTTTTTCATGATTTATCCTGCCATGATTTTTATGGTAAAGAAAAAATAGAACATGTAGGGTTTTAAGTCAAGAATTTTTAGCTTAACAAAACAGTAACCGTGCTGACAACCGATTCATATTATTGTTTTTCAGACTATTATCGCGAAATCAAAATGTCGTATTAAAAAAGGCTCCACACAAAAAATGTGGAGCCGTAGGATGATGTTGAGGGTTTGATTTTAGGAGGGAGGATAAATCCTTTTTTTATTCACATTCCTTTGCTTTTCTCAAATACTTCAACAAAATCTGAAAATCAGCGTTCTTTTTTACCGAACTTGTTTTTCTTAAAGTCGAATGCAGCGGGCAGAGTAATTTTTTATTGCCGGTATTTCGCTTTGATTTTTAACAACCGGTTTATTTGCCCTGCCGCTACTTTGATTAAATAGTTTTAAATTTCAACTGTAATAAAGATAAAAAAGTTTATAAACAAATGTCAAGAATTTTTCTTGCCGGTTTAACAAATTCAAATAGAAAACCAGTAATTCAATTTTACAAGAAAGACATTATCCGGCTGAACATCGAATAACTGTCTAAAATTTGTACCAAACTCGAAATCTCCTGTTTCATCAAAACCGGTGCGATTTTGAGCCCAGACCAAAAACAGAATCGATCCGGGTTTGTATTCCCAGCGAACCACCATATTGGAACGGAATTCCTTAAAATTAAAATCCGGGAAACCAAACGAATAATCCGCGTTACCGTCGGTGTTTTCATCGATCCGATAACTTTCATCATCCGGATCATAAGAAATTTGTTGAGCCGAATATTCTTCGTAGCGGTCGTCGCCTTTTGCTCTCGGTCGGGTAATATGTTTGAAATGGCTGTATTTACCGGAAGAAATATACGGCTGCCCGTAATATTGAATTGAAAGCTGAGGCGTGGGACTGTAATTCAGACGTAAAACCAGACCGAAGGTATTCCGGACAATTCTCCCGAAGATGTATCGGTCCTGTCCGTTAAATTCTTCCGTTGTAATATATTGCAGATTATCGCGGTTATAGCTGTAAAAAGGACTCAATCTGAAATTGAGCTGAGTGTTGATCTTTTGAAACAACTTTAAACGTAACCGGAAAGATTTTGATATTTTATCGTCATTGATATGGTTTCTTAATGAAAAACCTACCTGGGTATTTTTGCTCTCGTCGCTATAGACGTTCATCCAGAAATTCCAGCCTCCGGTATATCGAGCAAGGGGACCGCCGCGGAGCAAATGCGGCGAATATCCGTCCTGTTCACGATTAACGCCTACATACACACCCCATAAATTTGTAAATTGTACTCCGCCGTTAATGTTGCCGCCGTTAAACAGACGATCGCCGCCGTAGTTCCAGCCCTGCCATTCGTTAAAGTTAATATTCACGCGGCGGAAAATGCCCACCGGATTATTAATCCGATAACCGATCCAGACATAATTCATGATTTGATCGGCTCTTCGTAAAAAGCCGATGTCGTTTAACTCTAATCCCGGAGAGCGCCAGATGCCTCCGGTTGCAAAGCGCCATCTTCCGTTGCCGATTCGACCGATGTTTATGGTTCCACCGTTGCCGGTAAGATACGTGCGCGTGGTGTCCAGCTTAACGTAATCGGCGTCCGGTCTTTGAAAATAACGAGCCGAAGATTTTTGAACCAGTTCGATTGCTTCGGGATCGCCTTTTAAATAGCTGCCAAAAAGTTTAAAATTAAAAAAGTACGTTTTATCATCCCACTGATGACGAAAATCGATGCCGCCGGTGTAAGCGGAACGGTTTAAGAATTTAAGGTGATCGTCACGAATATCACGATTTGTGGCGGTGACAATTCCGCCGAGGGAAGTATTGCCCTTATCGAAATCCTTTTGCAGCCGGCTGACCAAATAGTTGGTTAAGGGTTCAACGGTTACCTTACGTTTTTTTCCCTGATATTCGATATCCGCCCGTTCCGAATTTGTTACAGCGTCAAGAATTCCGACGGACCAACCGCCGCTTGTTTTACCGCTTATTTTTGCTGCGCCCAGAATCCGGGTTTGATCCGGCATATTCACATAATCGTTCGGAAAACCGTCTTCTTCGTCCGGATAGTAGTGGGCTTTGCGTCCGATGCGTCTGGAATAAAAAATCTTTTCCTGCGCCATATCACCGTCGCCGATGGCAAGAGGAAATTCAAAGATATTTTTGCCTTCAATAAAAAAGGGGCGCTTTTCTTCGAAAAAGGTCTCGAAAGCCGATAAATTGACTTCCGACGGATCAGCCTCCACCTGCCCGAAATCCGGAAAAATCGTGAAATCCATCGTCAGATCTCCGGTAATGCCAACCTTTCCGTCCAAGCCGAAATCAAACCGAAAGTCACGACCGTTCGTAAAAGGGTCGCCCTTTTCAGCCTGAAAAGTGTGCATGCTGCTTAACGAATAAGGCAGCAATTCCATCCTCAGCGGCATCTTAATGCCTTCCAGACCTTTCAGGTCGCCAAAATAAGAAACCATACCCGCGGCGTCTTTGGAAATATATTGCCACATGTCTTCTTCCTGCTTGCGATAAATCTTTCGGTAAACCTGGAATCCCCAGGTATGGCTCTGTTTATCGGCAAAACGAATCTGATTAAAAGGAATGCGCATTTCTGCTGTCCATCCCGAGTCCGTAACCATTGTCTTAACTTCCCAGACGGGATCCCAGCTTTCATCCTGATTGTTGCCGTCTTCCGAAATGATCGCATCATATTTGACGCCCGCGGCGTTTACGCCGAAAATAAAAGCCGTGCGGCGATCAAAATAACTATCCAGACCGATGGCGATAAAATCGCTGTTGTCAACATCATCGCGGCGCGACAGCAGGGCTTCGATCTTGCCCGGCTCAGAATCGTAAGCCATAATCGCGAAATAGATGTTGCGATTGTCATAGACAACTTTAAAATTTGTCTTTTCGGTGGGGGGAATGTTTTCAACGGGATTGATCTGAACAAAAGAATCCTGATAAGGAACGGATTTCCAGGCAGCATCGTCCAAACGACCGTCGATTTTCGGGGATTCCGATTTCACCCGGTAAGCAAAGCATGTCTTCCTTGAATATTCGTCATTTGACCACAGCGTTTGCAAAAATAGTAGTCCTACAAGCAATAATGACAAAATGAATTTCATCTTTCCTTCCTGTACTTTTTTATTCCTGCTTTGATATGTTTGGACTACGAGCGCAATTAGTAAAAGTTGCCACAATTTTTCAAACTCCGCGCCTTATTTTTTTTTCGGGTTTGCTAAATTCGGATGATTTAAAACGCCGTTTTTGGCTGACCGGACAGGCATAAAAACCATCCAAAACTAACGTAAAATGCTCTTGCGGAAGGCGGGACACAAAAATCAATACTGCTTAAGGGGAATCGGTTTCAGCGTTTCGTAGGTAAAAGAGTAATTTTGATAGGGCGGCGTGATTATGAAAATAAAATTTCCCTTTAACGACTCTCCCGGCGAAAGACGTCTTTTAAAATAGGCTTTGGGACCAAGCGCCACGTAATTTTCCAATCCCACACAACGCAATTGTGTTTTATCGGGAGCTATCAAAAATAAATTGGAGGAAAAAAACATGGCATCCGATTCGCCGATGTTTTCTATTTTAGCCTTTACTTTTAAAAGTTTTGTTTTGGGATCGGAAACGTTGTATTCTTCGCTTCCAACTTTAAACGAACGAGCGAGGGTTACGCGTTCCAAATTTAACCGCCAGGGATTTTTCGAAGCAATTTCCAACGAACCCAACCGTAATCTCTGCGTCCTTTGCAGCAAATCCCACACCAGTAAACCGGCGTCCTCGGAGGCGGAAATCAATATTCTTGCGGAATCCGTAAAGGCAAGCGCGTTCACCGTAAAAAAGTGCCCGTACAAAGACGCTTTTAAATTGCCCGAAGGAATTTCCCAAATTTTAATCGATTTATCCATCGAACCCGTGGCAGCCAGCTTTCCGTCGTACGAAACGGTCAAAGAGGTTATCGGCGCAAGATGCGTTTTCAACTGCTTTTTCACTTTTCTTGTCTTCCAGTCGCCGATCCAGATATTTTCTCCGTAGGCGGCAATAAAAGAATTAATACCCGCGAACTTAAAGAATCTCTGATTTTTTTTCTGCGCACGAAAACCGGGCAATCTTATCGATGTAATCGCTTTAAACGTCCGGGCATCGATAATTCTTACTTTATCGCCGGTAAAGATCGCCAGCAAAGGCTGAAGCCCGTGGGCGCCGACGGAGGAGCGAGTTCCCGTTGAAGTCGAAAGTAATTCTATGTTGGAAACCAGAGGATTAAAACGGAATAATTCTCTGTCTCCGTTGCCGAAAAACAAATTCATCGGTTTTGAAAACGTTAATCCCCTGATATCTTTTAATACCGTGGGAATTGTTTCGCGAATGCTCAGATTTTTTAAATTAAGCCGATAAATTACTCCGTTTTCGCACACTACCCATAACGCTTTTTTCTCCGCAGTAGTCGCCAGACGAACGGGTTGTTTCGGCAGTCGTTTAAAATTAATCGATTTACCGGAGTCAATATCCCAGGCAATCAGCAGGCTGTCTCTTCCGATCGATATGACCTGATGACTGTTAATCGGCAGGAGGTCCAGCACGCCCTTATGATGTACCACCTGCTTGTTATTCTTCTGCAGGGCGGCTACCTGCGAATGTTCCTGTTTTGTTCCCGTATCGCACGACCAGAACAAAATTAAAACAACGCCCCAAATAACTATCGATCTTATAACGGATTTCATACCATATCCAACTTCAGGCTCTGTTTGCTTATTGATTTTCGGTAAAAAATAAAATTAATTTTTAACTCGTCATTAATCGACGACCTTTGTCTCTTCTCCGTAGGGTGAGAAAAGGATTACCTCATCCTTGGGTTTAGGAGTCCAGCCGACCTCCACCTTTTTTTCCCAGGCAAGTTTTCTTGCTTCCCGGAATACTTCGTAACTATCCGAGCGCACAATAAAATAAATAAATTGTTTTTCGGGATCGAGTTTTTTAAGTATCTTGTTAAATTCGGATTCGGGTTTGCGAATATCGGAAATACTTTCGCCGGAAACCCCGGGACGCGGCAACAATACCTCCTGAAATGCCGCGTAAGTATGGAGATAGTAATTATCCTCATCTATGGACACGGGAAAGATCTGATTATTACGGCACTCAAAAATAATGCTTTCTTTTTGAGTGTTGTAAACCATCGGCGTTTCAAAAACAAATTCTTTGGTTCGTAAGGTGAGGCTGCTGATAATGCCGATAATGATTAGCATACCTACAATATTAGTTACAATGTCCATCAACGAATCGACATTAAAACTGAATCCCGTTACGGGACGTTTTCGTCTTCGAGCCATCTTTATTAATCCTTACTCAGCTTTTAAGTGCCAACTTCGATTAAACGGTTCATAGCCCACATCGATTATCGGACCCTTTTTCCCCGCCCGCTCATTAAAATTGTTGACCATGCTGTAGGCTTTGCGAAACGTCCGTTCTCCGTCGGGATACACGGCAAAAACGATATATAAACTGTCCGCTTTTTGTTGAACCCTTTTTAAAAACAGTCCGTATTCCGATTCCGGATCATCGATAACATAGTAATCAACTTTCTTCTGCTCCTGAACAAGCACCAAATGATCGGGATGACATTCCACATAAACGGGTTTTTTCCGTTTGGTAACAACCATATCCTTGGACTTTACGATGATACTCGGCGCCAGAATGGAAACCACGCCTATGGAAATAATAATAAATGACAGCACCCCGGCAGTACAGGTCAAAATACTCAAAAAGGGAAACAGGGTCGGTAAAAAACTTTGGGAACTGCGCTTGCTCATAATAAGATCTCTATCTTACTCGTTCAACGGGGTTTTATGAGACAAAGTGATGGTAACCGGTTTGCCGAGATTTTCCATAATCGGTTTCAGCCCTTCCAGACCGTTTTTAATGCCCTCCATTGTCTGATTCAGCGCCTTTTGCATTTGTTCTTCGTAGGTCAGATAGGCGTTCAGTTTTTCGCTGGTCTTGGCATCCTTTGCCTCAAAGGCGTTGATAATCTTTTCCATTTCTGCTATCAGATTCTGGTAATAATCTTTCTGGGTTTGAATTAACACCGATTTCAGGGCTTCGGGCAGCAGCTCCATTGTCCGGAAAATGGTATCAAGATGGCTGTTGACTTTTTCCAGCGACATTATTTGATCAGCCCAGAATTCCTGACTATTATGTATTTTCACCATGGCTTTGCTGATTTCATCGTATTTTTGAACCGAATCGGTGAATACAATTTGCTGCTTTTGTATGTTTTCGTTTAGCTGCGTTAACACCTGAACCGTCTTCGACAACGCCTTAAGATGATCTTCCAGAACCTTTTGATCCAGTTGTTCTATCAGCTCTTCGAAGTGCTTCTCTTTGCTCTTTTCCTGAAAAATCGGATCCAGAATTTCATATTCGCAAAATTCATCAACTTCCAGCAACAATTCGTCTTCTCTTTTTTTAAGGGCGGAGGTAATCATCATCAAAGGGACGGTAATTAAAAGACTAAGCAATGTCGTATCAAAAGCAATCGCCAGACCGGTCGTAACGCCGCCCAAATGTCTGGTTACCTGCTCCAGTTCTTTAGCCGATTCGATCACGGTGGAAAAATTGCTAACCGCGCTACTGATTCCCAAAACCGTGCCCGTAAAGCCCAACAGAGGAATAACCGCCACAAGAACGCGTAAAATCGTGTAACTTAATTCGACATTTTCGGAATCGCGTTCGCTTTGCTCCAAAATCACTTCTCTTAAATCATTGCTTTCCATTCCGCTCTGATAAGCGGAAAACGCTCTTTGAATTCTTAAATACAATCGGGTGTTTTCGACTTTGGCGACTTGTTCCTTTATTCTGTTTAAGATTTCATTCACGTCTTCCTGCAATTTCCAGGAAAAATGTTTTTTAACTTCATCAGCCTTGGATTCTTCCCATTTGATTTCTCTTTGTTTTAAGAAAGAAATGGCAAAAGACCAGGCTCCTAAGAAGGTGATTAAATACTGAATAAAACCCCGCTCAAGGAATAGCGCGCGGACGCTTTGGAAACCTTTGATCTGACCGAGGTAATAAATAATAACAAGAAAGACAACCGTAAAAATTGCGCCTAAAAACAGGCTTCTTGTCAACGATAAAGAACGGGATCTCTTGTAATGAGTTAAATTCCTGTTCTTACTATCTGTCGAAAGTTGATGGGCGTTCTTTTCCATAAATTTTGCCTCCACCTTTGCTCAATCATTGGCATATAGAATTTGTTCAAATTACTGATTTTTAAAACCAAATAAAATTGTCTGCCGTTTAAAATCACCCAGAATGAAATCCCGTTTCTGCTTTCTGGATTTCAGATAATTGTAAATTTCTCCGAATGTGATTTTGCGATCTTTGTTTTTATCGGCATTTCCCTGCAAAGCCTTAACTAAAAGAGAAGTGAAAAAGCTCGGCTTGTTCTTCTTTGTTCTCGTTTTTGTGATACCGTTACCCATACTCAGAATATTGATTTGCGGTTTTTCGTTCTTGTCGCTGAAATTGAGCACAGCGGATGAGGCGTCGGATTGCGCGCTTAGTTCTTTAAAGTCCGGCTTGTAAAAATTGGCGTCAATAAAGAACGAAACCATTCTCGACGGAACGGTTTTTAAGGTTTGATACAAAAGATCGAAATTTATTGCCGTGCCAAAAAGATTATCCACTTGCGAATCCTGGGTTAACAGATAAATATTTTGCGGAGACTTTTCCCCGGTAATAATTCCCTGACCCGTAAAATAGATAAACACTTCGTCCTGCGGTTCAACATAGCGGGCAATGGTGCGAATACCGTCCAGAATCGCCGAATACGTGGGTTGAATGCCGGTGGACAAAGCTAAAATCAGGATGTTGTTTTGCGGAATAGCCAGACCAGCTTCGGAGGACAACAACCGGCGGATCGCTTTGACATTTTCTTCGGCTGACGGCAGATCGGGGATGGCGGGGTCTTCATAATCGCCGACGGCAATAATGAGCGCCCAGCGGTTTGCTCCTCTCAATTTTTTAGGAGTGGTCTCAAAGGCGTAAAGCAGTTTGGCAATTCTACCGACCCGCACGGTGCTTTCCGTTTCGTACCCGTCTTTAAACCGGGCGTGAACGGTCAAAAAATTCGCTCCCGGCACCAAAGGAAAATCGGTTACTTTAAAGGGAACGGCTTCGGGGTAAATTTCAAAATCCGGCATCTTTTTAAGTTTTAACTGCGGTCCTGTGTCTTTGATCGGTTTTCCGTTCAAATCCAGAGAAGTCGGTTTTTTGCCTCTGGTAATAAATCCTTCCACCGTAATGGACGAGGCGCGGGTGTGATGCCCGTCCTTAGGATATGTGATAATAACCTTAGGCGCCTGTATTAATTTCAGGCTGCTGTTATTGCGTAAATGATCCGGCGCAATGCTCACGTCAAACTCGGCTTGCTTATTTACCTCTTCCGCCACTTTTTCCGAAGAGATTTCCGACAATCGAAAGCGGTTATTTATTTCAAGACTGGTAAAACGATCTTCATATTTCTGGAAGGTGTCCATCAGTCCCTGCTTTTGCTGCGCCGCGATTACTTCCGGCTTTTCGCTTATGGCAACGACTTTTAAATTTATATCGCGCTTTCGGTAACTTTCCTGTATCCAGAAATTATTGGGATACATCTTTTCGGCGATCGCCAGATATTCATCACGCGTTTTTTGATCTTTATTGCGCTCATAAGCCAGGGCAAGATACATGGCTAAAATTCCCTGGGCGTAACGATTGTTGTCGTTATAGTAAGTTTGTAAATCCAACAGATTGCTGATGGCTTCTTTAACCTTGCCTTCATAGGCTAAAAGCAGGTAATGGAAGGCGCGCAAATCCTTGTCCTGAGGCGAAATCTTTAACGCCCGTTCGATAATCTTTCTGGCTGCCTTCGGTTTTTTTCTGAACTGAAGCAGGAATCTGGCATAATCGAGATAATTTTTAAGATTGTAGGGATGCTCTTTCAAAAGCTCTTTATAAATTTTTTCCGCCTCATTAAACTCTTTTAAGCGAATCGCGGATAACGCCCAGTTCCGTTTAAAAGAAGATTGTTCGGTGTGTTCGGTCGAAAGATTCTTAAAAATTTCCTTCGCCTTTTTGTAATCGTCCGTATAAAGGTAAACCAGTCCCAGGTTTCCTTTGGCGTAATAGTACCAGGGAATGGTTTGAATTATTTTATCGAACCAGTATTCAGCCGAAACAAAATCGCGCGATTCCAGATAAAAAACGCCCATTAAATCCATGTTATACGGACTTTGAGGCGCGGCTTCGTAATATTTTCGCGTCCAGACTTCGGCTTCCAGAAAATTTCCCATTTTGATGTACAACTGCGCTATCGCCCTTAAAGCGGGAGTAACGCCCGACTGCAAAAGGATCGACCGCAAATAGTTGCGACTCGCCATCACAAAATTTTCCAGGAGTTCGTACAAACGCGCTTCCTGATAGGCGCGCGTGGCGGATTCGGGATAGCTTTGCAGCATCCCGATCAGGGTGTAAATTTCATCTTCATTGCCCAGATTTTTGTAGCACTCCGCAATGGACGAAAACACCGAAAGGTCTTCGGGCTGAAAATTACGGTACAGGGCATAGTAATTCAAAGCTTTTTGATATTGATGCATCTGTAAATAGATATCGCCCAATTTGTCATATCGCGCGTACGTAGAATCTTCGCGCATGGCTTGCCGGTAATTTTTCAGGGCTTCGTCGTATTTCCCCATTTCTTCCAATAACAGCCCGCGCAAAAAAAGCAGATGCGAATTTTTGGGATTTCTTTTCAATGCCTTGTTGTAGTTTTTCAGCGCCTCCTGATAATCATTCATCAAATGCGCCAGATAACCCTTGTAATAATCGATATCTTCGTCCGGAATAAATTCGGACGCTTTTATCTGTTCTTCCAGAAATTTGCGCGCTTCTTCCAGGCGGTTCTGATAAACAAGAGACAGCGAAATTCTGCGTAAGGTAGTAAGGTTTTGCGGATTCAGCTTGAATAACGTTTTGTATTCGTTTTCGGCGCCCTTAAAATCGCCGTGCCGGAAGAGATATTCAGCCAATAGTTGATGCGATTGCGGAAAATCGGGGAAACGGCGCACATACTCTTCCAGAGTGCTCTGGGCTTCCGTTAATTTGCCGGACGCTTCCAGTATTAAGGTTTTCAGAACGTAGCCGTAGGGATCGTCAAAATTCCGCTGATTGGCTATTTTTTGTCCCACAATGTAATTAACGGTTGCAAGAGCCTGCTCAAAATAGCCGAGATCATAGTAATATCGGGCGAGATAATACAAATCCACGGGACGCCGTTTTTGACCTTCGATAGTTTGACGAAGAATTTTCAATCCGCTTTCTCTGTCGTCCAACTTGGCGTACATTATGGCAACCTTGTAACGTCTTTGGGCATCCGTGGGCTTGTCTTTCAAAAGAAGTTTGTAGTAATAAAGCGCTTCTTTCCAGTTGTTGTTTTGTTCGTACAATTGGGCAATCTGCCGATAAAGATGACGATTGTCCGGTTCGAATTCCAGCAACAATTCCAGAAAGATGAAATACTCACGGGTGGCTCCGGTCAACTGCAGCGTTGTGAGATAGGGCTGGTAAACGGCGGGCTTTGTGATCCGCTGCCAGTTATTATTATTCAGAATAAAATCATGGGCAATTCGTAAAGCGACGTCGCCGCTTCCGTTCAAAGATAAAAACTTTAAAAGATTAACCCCGTCCTGTTCCAACCATTTCGGATTAGCCTTAATTCCCTTTTCCACCAATAGTCCGGCTTCGTCAAACGCTCTGGATTTTCGCAAAAATTTGTAATAATTTTTTAAAGCCGCAATATCGCCCGGATTTTTCCGCAACGCCAGATTGTAAAGGCGTCTTGCCTTTTGCGGATAATAGTTTTCGTAAAACTTAGCCACATCCGCCAATCGAAGGCTCTTCTTGTTCAGCAGTTCCTTAATAATAATATTCGCCTTGGTGGTGTCTTTTCGCATTATTAAAATTTTAGCCATTCGCTTTTTATTGGCGTCGTCTTCGGGCAGCCGTTTTTTAGCTATCTTTAACGCTTCTTTAGAACGCCCGTTTTTAATGTACAGGTCTGTCAGCATTTCCCATAATTGCACATTATTCGAAAAACGGAGCAATCCTTTTCGTATTATCTTTTCCGCCCGATCAAAATCTTTTTCCATCGAATATAACTCGCCGATCCAGATATAATAAGCGAGCGTGTTGGGACTCTTTTTTAATTTTTCTTCAAAAAAGGAGATTACCGCCTTGCGTCCCTTTAATTTAAGATACGCCTCAACAATGTTAAACTCGTCCTTTGATTTTTCCGCGATTTTAAGCGCTTTCTTAAAATCATTCTGACGAATGTAAAATCTTACAAAAGCGGTGTAAAGCCTGCCGCTGGCGCTCTTTTTCAATCCCTGAGAAAAAACTTTTTCCGCGTCTTTTAAGCGACCTAAGTTTTCCAGACAACGGGCATAATTCATGTAAATCGAATCAGCCCGAACTCCTTTGTCAATCGTTTGTTTGTAAAAATCGGCACCGAGATCATAAAGCCTGTTCTGATAACAAAAATCCGCGACTTTAAGCAGAAAATCCGTATTGTTTGAGCGCGCCTTCAATTCGTTTTTCAGCAGCTTCAATCCCCGCTCGGTAAAACCGGATTGCAGATAGGCGGAAATCAAATCAAGAAAATAGGTGGGATTTTTTTTGTCGGAAGAATAAGCCTTCCGGAAATGATCGATCGCGGCGGAATATTGGTAGTATTTTAAATAAATTTTTCCCTTTAAACGATGCGATTCGTTTTCCGGAAGTTTGGCATCGAGCATCTTTATTTCTTTGGCAGCCTGACTTCGGAAGATCCCCTGCCAGGCTTCTTTTGATGTGAAATCTATTTTTAAGACTTCTTTGTAAATTTCGATAGCTTTATCGAATTGTTTACTGCGTTCAGCCCCGCGGGCGTCAATCAATTTTTGAGGAATAATCCCCGCCGCAAAGACAGCGCTTCCTAAAAACATGATTATTATTAACAATAATCTCCTGAACACTCGTACCCCCCGTTAAAATAGTTTTATAGTACAACGATTACTATAAACATAAGTTTAAAAAATCTGATAAATGCAAAACTCCCGAAAAACCCTGCGGAGCAATTTGCATATCGTTAAACACGTTTTAAATCCTTCATTTTGCCCGTCCCTGATCGGAAACGGAAAAAGAAAACCGGAAAAAATCGATTTAACAAAAACCTAATATATTGAATTCGTTCGCTTTAATTAAAAAAATTTTACTTCCGTGTAAAGAAATACAGCCAAGACCAGAATTTAAAAAATTTCCTTATTTTTATCATTTTAACCTTAAAACATCTTTTAAGCTTAGATTCAGTGGGATTGATTCAACAATCTAAGTAGATTAAACGCATTAAGATATTGAGTTTGTTTGATTAAATCAAATTTTTGTACATACCTAACAGACTTCTAATGCTCGGTTAATATAAATCGGATTATTTTTTAAGGCAATGGTTGCATATTTAATTTTTTAAAATCATTTTTTTTATTAATTTCTTTTCTTCTACCTTTAAATGTTTCACTAAAATATCGGAGTAATTATGTTTAAAAAAATGGGAGTTGTTTTGATGATTCTATTTTTTGTGCTCAATGTGCTGCAGGCGCAAAAATCTAAGAGTACCGAGATCACCAGGGATCAGATCCCCGAAAAGTACAAATGGGATCTTTCTCAAATGTTCGCTTCACAAGAAGACTGGCAGAAAGAGAAACAGGCTGTTACCGCGGAAATCGAAAAATTCAAACAATACCAGGGAAAGTTAGCCGAATCCGCAAACACCCTGCTGGAATGCCTTGATTTTTACACCAACACATTAAAACGTTTTTATCTTCTTTCCGCCTACGCTTCGCAACTTTCGGATCAGGATACCAGAGAATCCGGTCCGTTAGCAATGCGTCAGGAAATCAGTCAAATCGGAAACAAGCTTTCCGCGGCGACCTCTTTTATCGAACCCGAAATTTTGAGCATTGACCGGAAAAAAATACAGGACTTCATAGCTCAAAATCCGAAATTAGAGGTTTACAAACAATTTCTCGACAATATCCAGCGGATGAAGCCGCATACTCTATCGCCCGAAGAAGAAAAAATTATCGCCAATGCGGGAATGATGAGCGACACGCCTTACGACATTTACGGCATTTTCAAGAACGCGGACATGCCGCGTCCCGAAATTCAATTGCCCGACGGTAAAAAGGTCCGCCTGGACGATTCCAATTACACACTTTACCGCGCAAGCGAAGACCGCGATCTGCGTAAAAAAGTTTTTGAAGAATTCTTCGGAGCCTACAAAAATTTTGAACGCACCTTTGGAACCGACCTGTACAGCGAAGTTAAAAAAGACATTTTTTACAAAACCGTCCGCAAATACGATTCCTCTCTGGAATCGGCTTTAACGCCGAACAATATTCCGACTTCCGTTTACACTAACCTGATCGAAAGCGTTAACGAACATCTGCCCATCCTCCACCGATACCTTAAATTGCGGAAAAAAATGCTCGGCGTGGATGAACTGCATTACTATGACCTGTACGCGCCGCTGGTCGGCAAAGTGGATTTGAATTATTCGGTGGAAGAAGCGGAAGATTTGATCAAAGAGGCTCTGCAGCCTCTGGGCGACGATTATGTGAGCGTTCTGGATCGGGCTTTCAATAATCGCTGGATCGACATGATGCCCAACACCGGCAAACGTTCGGGAGCTTATTCTTCCGGCGCAGCCTATGACGTCCACCCTTACATTCTGATGAACTTTATGGGCAAATATGATGATGTGAGCACTCTGGCGCACGAACTGGGACACACCATGCACAGTTACTTTTCCAACACCAACCAGCACTTCATCAATGCGCAATATCCGATCTTTCTGGCTGAGGTGGCTTCTACCTGTAACGAGGCGCTGCTGGTTGACCATGTGTTGAAAAAAGTCAAAGACCCCAAAAAACGACTTTCCATTTTGGGCAAGCAGTTAGAAACCTTCAGAACCACTCTGTTCCGTCAGACACAATTTGCCGAATTTGAATTAAAAATCCATGAAAAGGTCGAAGCCGGAGAATCTTTAACCGGCGACAAGCTCTCCGAAATTTATCTGAATATTCTGAAAAAATATTACGGCGATAGCACGGTGACAAAAATCGAAGATCTGTACAGCATCGAATGGGCTTATATTCCGCACTTTTACTACAATTTTTATGTTTTCCAATACGCCACATCTCTGTGCGCTTCCACGGCGATTTCGGAAAAGATTTTGAAAGAAGGAAAACCCATGGCGGAAAAATATGTTAAAGAATTCCTGAGCGCCGGCAGCTCCGACTACGCCATTCCCATTCTTCAACGCGTCGGAGTGGATATGACCACTAAAACGCCGTTCGAAGAAACCTTTAAGAAAATGGAAAAGATTATGGACGAAATTGAGGCGATCTTAAAAGAGATGGATAAAAAATAAACAATAAACCGTCCCGTAAACCGTTTAGCCCCGGACGTTTTTCTCCGGGGCTTTTTTTATCTCCCGTCGGATCAGCGGCAGAGCAATAAATTACAAGTGACAAAGTAACAGAGTAACAGAGTAACAAAGTGACAAGTGACGAGTGATGGACAAGATTAAAGGAAAAAGATTAAAGATTAAAGTAAAAGCTTTTCAGAAAGCAGTGACAAAGTCGTGACGCGTGTTTTAGGGAAGAATCCATTAATGATTCTCTGAGAAAACATTGCTTGATCATTAAGACCCCCCTTGCCTTCGGCGTTCGAAGGGGGAAAAAATTAAGGACAAAAGATTAAAGATTAAAGATTAAAGGTTAAAGGAAAAAGGGAAACAAGTTATCAGAAAGCCGTACCGAGATATTGGAGAAGCCACTTAACCCTTAACCCTTAACTCTTAACCCTTACCCCTTAACAATTTCCGCCAAAAAACAAGAATTTTAGTGTTAATAAACCAATACACTGTGCCGTTTTTTTATCCTTTGGGTCACCGCGACTATTGCGCTTTAAAATAATCCTTTAAAAATGCCTTGAATTTCATTAACGCCCTGGCTCGGTGGCTTATCCGGTTTTTTTCTTCCGGACTCAACTCGGCATAGGTTTGCTCCA
>JAADIP010000085.1 GCA_013151275.1 Calditrichota bacterium
ACTATGTTACTTTGTCACTTTGTAACTCATTACGCGTCACGCATTACGCATCACGACCTTGTCTCTTTGTCACTTTGTCACTTGTTACTCTGTCACTCATCACCCATTACGGCTTTCAAATTTCTGCCAACATTTAACCTTTAACCTTTAATCTTTAATCTTTTATCTTTTACTTTCTCCTTTATCGCAAAAGCTCCGAAACCGAACGTTTTTGATTAATGTTGTAGATTACTTCGGCAAATAACGGAGCGATGGAAACTTCGTCGTACCAGGGCGTGTTTTTAACGAACTCTTCGCCGTGGAACACGGCGTCGGTTCCGATTACTCCGGCGATGAGTCCTTCTTCGTAAGCGGTGCCCATCAATTCTTTGGCTTCGCCGTTAAAGAAAGGCAGGCTGCAGGCGACGTAAATTTTTTCCGCGCCTTTGTCTCTTAACAATTTTGCCGCATTAATGATCGTGCCGCCGGTGCTGATCATGTCGTCGGGAATCAACACGTCTTTTCCGTCAACATCGCCGACCAGACGCATACTTTCGATAACGCCCAACTGTGAATAATCGCGCGCTTTATCCACAATGGCAAGGTGGGCGCGCATCTGTTTGGAATAATAACGGGCTCGCTCCGCACCGCCCACATCCGCGGCTGTAATCACAAGATCATGGGTCTTGTAATTTTTCATGAAGTAATCGATAATAAAATTGGAAGCGTGTAAATTTTCTAATTTTGCCGTGTTAAAAAAGCCCATAATCGCTTCGGCGTGAACATCGAGCGTAATAACGCGCTTTGCTCCGGAAACCTCGATAAACTGGGCAACCTGTTTTGCCGAAATGCCCTCGCGCGTCTTTTTACGCTCCTGACGCGAATAAGGAAATTGCGGAATGACCACGGTGATCGCGTCGGCGTCTGATTGAAATGCGGCGTTGATCGCGGTCAGCAACGCCATCAGGTTGTCGTTTACGGAACGATCGCTTAACGGGTCGTCAACGCATTGAACAACGTAATGGTCGTCTCCGCGGACATTTTCTTGGAGTACGGTTTTTATTTCGCCGTTCGGAAAAATAATTTCTTCGCTTTTAATAAGACGTAAAGGAAGGCTGTGCGATTCGTTGCTAATAATTTTATTCAGATGTTTTATGATGCGTTGAGCAAAAGCCTGACCCGAGTCGCAAGCCATAATGCTCATCGCACCGCGTTCGCCTTTTGTTCGAACAATAGTCGTGGAATCCAAATCTGTTCTCCTCATTTTTGATAGACCGGTTTGTATGTTGGAAAATGTTTTTTAATTATTGCCGTCAGACGGTCATGAATTTGACCGTTTGAAGCAAGCGTGTAGTTTTTGTAAAGAAAATCGCCGTTGCCCCAAAAGTCGGAAATCTTTCCTCCCGCTTCCCGAATAAGTATGGCGCCGGCGGCGATGTCCCACGGACTGAGTCCCAATTCCCAAAAGCCGTCGAAACGTCCGGCAGCCACGTAAGCCAAATCAATTGCAGCCGCGCCCATGCGTCTCATTCCCACGCAGGATTCAAAAATTTCCTCAAAAGCCGAAAGATAAGCGCTCAAAAAAGGCTTGGCTTTAAAAGGAAATCCGGTGGCGATAAAACTTTCGTCTAATTTGCCGCGGGCGGAAACACGCATGGGGCGATCATTTAAAAACGCGCCTTTGCCCTTTTCCGCCCAGAACATTTCCCGATGAACAGGATCGTAGATCACTCCCGATTGAATTTCTCCTTTGTAAAGAAGAGCGATGGAAATGGCAAAAACGGGAATTCCGTTGATGTAGTTGGTGGTTCCGTCAAGCGGATCGATGATCCACAGATAATCGTGCGTGTGTTCGGATGTTCCCACCTCTTCCGCCAAAAAGGCGTGATTCGGAAAGTCTTCGTGAATGATCGAAAGAATTGTTTGCTCGGATTGCTCGTCCACAAAACTTAAAAAATCGTTTTTTTCCTTGTGCCGTACGGCGCCGTCCGGAAGTTTTCGAAAATGTTTTAACAGAATTTTACCGGCTTCATAAGCTGCTTTCTTTGCTGTGTTAATCATAAAATTTACCTGTTCAATAGCGTGATAATTTGTTCGTGCAATTTTCCGTTGGTTACAACAATGCCGCGGTTAGCCGTCAGTTTTTTTCCGTGACAGAATTTTAGCTCTTTGCCGAACATGTCGGTTACAATTCCTCCCGCTTCCCGAACGATGATTACTCCGGCGGCATGATCCCAGATTTTCTCCCTGTAGTCCGGCTTTTGAGGATTGGGCAGCCTTAAATAGACCTCGGCGTCCCCGCGAGCCAGAACAGCGTATTTTACCTGACTGTCAAAACGCACCGATTTTGCCCTGCCGCCAAAATGCCGCATCAATTCTGCCTGCAAAGAATGATCGCTGTGGGCTGCTTCGACGCTCTCCAGAAAACGAACGATTTCGTGCGGCGCGTTGGAAGAAACCGTGACTTTTTGCCGCCCGTTTTTACCAAGAGACGATGTAAAAGTTCCTTCTCCCTTGACCGAAAACATGAGCGTCCCGTTTTGATCATGTTCGCTGAAAGCCAGATTCGGACAGCCGAGCGCTCCCAACACCGGCTCTCCGTTGCGAATTAACGCCAAAGCCACGGCATATTGATCTTTTCGTAAAAATCCTTTTGTGCCGTCGATAGGATCGAGCGTCCAGAATTCGTCCGCCGGCTCGCCGTTTCCGAGATCGATTCGCTCTAAAATCTGATCGATCGACCAACCGGGTAAAAATTGTTGAATTTTTTCTAATATGTCACGGTTTTCTTCGTTTCTCAGACTTTGCGCGTCTTCTTCGGCGACAATCGGCGTTTGGGGGAAGGCTTCGTTAAGCATCCGGCAGATGACCGCCTGAGAAGCAAAATCCGCCACCGTTACCGGACTTCGGTCTTTTTTGGTCATTGCGTCTTCTGCCACTAACTGAGCCTGAATTTTTCTGCAAATTTCGGATGCTGTCTGAACTGCTTTTATTGCGACTTCCAGGTGTTTCTGCATTGGTAATTCCTTTTCCGTTCGGATTTCCGATTAATGATTTCCGTATTTTTTCTCGCCGACGCGAACAGCGACGGGCAGCCGGTTGCTTAAAGGCGGAATGGCGCAACTGTAGCGATCGCTGTACGCGCAATAGGGATTGTAGGCGTAATTGAAATCAACGATAAACCTGTTTTCGCCGACCGGTTTTAAATCAATGTAACGTCCGCCGCCGTAAGTCTCCTTTCCCGAGGTTTCGTCCCAGAAACCTAAAAACAGATGCGCTTTTTCGGCGGGCGATTGCGGGAGAATTTTTAAAACTTCCAGACGGCAGGGTACGCCGTTTGGCGAAAATTCAAAATAACCGTACCTGAGCGCCGGTCGAAAATCGCCTTTTTTTGTGCCGGTGATGGTGATTGACTCGGGATTGGGATAAACGTGAAGAGTCAATGTGAAACGCCATGACGAGTCGTAGTCGAAATATTCGAGTCCGGTGAAATTTTTGCGGTCTTCTTCGGTTAAGGGAGACCAGTCGGCGTACTTAAAGAGCGAATCGTTTTCAGCGCGGAATTTCAGCCATTCGCTTTTTAATGTTTGACCGTTTTTTTCGGCGGTCGAATTTTTTTGCTTGCAGCCGACGATAATCAATAAAATGAAAAGAGTAATTAACAAGACGTTTTTCATCGTTTCTCCGGTTGTTAAAGACGGCTCAAATTTATTGAAGGTTAGTGCATTTTGCAAATGGCGATGAAATGCCGGGGGAAATAAAGTAAAGAAAATGGAGTTGGGAATAAAATTAAAATGGGGGAGGGGGAAGTGCGGCGGGGGAGGGCAGGTCGTTTACGACCTTTTAAAAGCCCCTTTAGGGGCTTGGTCCGATATGTCTCGGAATTAAACGCTCGATTCGGATGCAATATTAAAAACTACATTCCCCTTTCCTTTAATGCCAAAAGTGCACAATATTTCAAAATTTCCGTCGCTCCCCGTTGCCCGTTGACGTTTAGAAAGCGGTGATTAATATTTTCCAGGGTAAAAGCCGCTTACACGCAAGGAACAAGGGAAAAGGATCAACTAACAAGTGACGAGTAGCCTGTTCAGCTTAACGCTTATATCCTTACACGCTTAACGAAAGGTGATAAAGTGGATTGAGATGCAAATCATAAATCATAAATCATAAATCATAAATCATAAATCCGAAAATCGAAATCCGAATGACCGAATGACAGAAATTCTAAACAATTTGGAGCTTAAAGTAATAGTAGAGAATGTGCGGAAAATATCTTGAACATTTGAATTTTGAAAACCTGTACCGTAGCAGATTTGTCAAGAAAATTGGTTCAAAGACGAAAATCCGTTAAACGCATTACGCATTACGCATTACGCATTACGCATTACGCATTACGCATTACGCATTACGCATTACGCATTAGAATGGATAGGTTCGCTTAACTCTTACACCCTTAACCCTTAACCATTAACAAATTCTGCCCAAAAAGAATGAATTTAATCGCTAATCTATTAAAAACGGTTGATCAATTTGATCTCGATCCCTTCAAATTCCGGTTCGTAACGGCAAATTCCGCCGACGCAGATAAAACCCTCTCTCCGCGAACCGTAAAGAATCGAAAGACGCTGATTCCGCCAGAAGTTGAAAGAAACCTGACCGTACAACCATTGATGACGATCCAGTTCAATGTTCCGGATTTTGTACTGATTCGTGTATTCGCCTACTAATCCGAAGCTAACCCAGGGTGAATGGGAATACTCCAAAAGAACGAGTTCGTTGTCGTATTCGCTTTTGTCAAAACGATTTTTTACATGCTGGTGCTGAAGGCTGAAGTGTAGCTGGTCGCGGCTTGTCAAATTTAAAAATCCGTCAAATAACGGGGTGATATTTTCGGTGTTTGTGGAAAAATCAAAAGTGCGGTCAATAACCAGATGATATTCGGCAATATCACGCCAATAGTGGATAAACTCGCCGTAAAATTCCTGGTAAATCCTCTTGCTGTCATGGGTAAAAGTTTGACTGTGATTAAAAATCAGTTGTTTGTTCGGGGACAAGTTGTAATTAAATTCAAACTGGTATCCCCTCTCGTCATTCTGGTCTAAAAAATGCGGATGACGATTCAGGATGGAAAAAGCATGTTCCTTCGTCAAAGAAGGCGCCGCATTGTATTCGGTTTGGTAAGCGTTCCTGAAGGAAAGATGATCATAGTCTTTTAATTCCAGAACCATGTTCCAGTCTGTCCCAAAGGCGTTTAAAGCCACATAATAGCTAAAAGCCTTGTACCATTGCGGTTTGGCAATTTCGGCGTAAATATCAAACCTGTCGCGGCTGTAGCTTGCCCTTCCTGACCACAATCCCTTTTGTCTGTCAAAATTTTGCGGATTATGCTGGTACAGATAACTGGAGCCGAGTTTTAATGAAGACCATACCTTAATTTCGCCGTCCAGACCCGAAAGCCATTCTTTACGACGATTGTACAAATCGCGCATCCTGCCGCTTAAAACCTGGATCTTGAAATTCTTTTGTTTAAAATCAACTTTAATCCCCTGCAGATTATTGTCAACCCGTAAATTGCGGTCTTCATAAGTGCGCAACGTTAATCCTCGTCCGAACATGGTGTAAAAATTCCCGAGAATTAAATCGAAATGCCTGGAGCGAATTCGCGCGTACAAATAAGTTAGTTCATATCGTTTCAACAGAGTGTCAATGGGGAAAATGGTAGGATCCGGAGGTTTATTGATCTCGAACCGTCCCCCGATTTGTAGCCAGTCTCTTTGATAAGTTACATCCGTCCAGTTTTCAAGAATATCCAAATTGCGGGATTGCCAGTGCGTAAATTCCAGTTGATTTCGAAAACTTATCTGTCCGAATGCCCATTGAGTGACAATCATTAAGAGAAGAAAAAGCCGCCGGAAATAGAGCATGATTTAATCCTGTTTTTTTGTTTCGTCCCAAAGCTTGAGCAGTTCTTTTTCCAGTTCCAGTTCGTCGCCTTTGCGATAACCCGTATGCTGATAAACAACCTTGCCTTCCTTATTTATGATAAAAGTTTGCGGTACATCGTTTACTAACAATTGCGACGCCATTTCCCTATCGGGATCGACAAGATAAACAAAGTCATATTTATGCGAGCGCGAATAACTTTTGACCTTTGCCATGCTGCGCGGCGAATCGACCGAAATGGCAATGATTTGAATGTCTTTGTCCTTGTATTTTTCTTTGATTTGCTGCAGAGTCGGGTGCTCTTTTAAACAAGGCAGACACCATGTCGCCCAAAAGGTGATCACCGTGGCGTCGTGATTCAGGTTTTCCTTAAACCGGAAGGTGTTTCCCTGTAAATCGTTTAATTCGAATTGCGAAAAATCCTGAGCAAAACTCAGAAACGGAATAATCAATAAAAACAGGATTAATTTTTTCAACATAATCATTTCCCCGATTTTTGAGCTGTTAACAAAAATTATTTAATGAGCAGAAATTTGCCTGTCCCCAAATTCACCTGTCCGCTTAAACTCCTGACGGAAATTCGATAAAAATACAAACCGCTCGAAAGTTCCTGCGCATTAAAACGAATGGTGTGCATTCCGGCGCCGGTTGCTCCTTTGCTGATTTGCGCCACGAGTTGCCCCGATACGTTAAATACCGCAAGCGTTGTGTTCAAAACTTTAGCCGGAGCGTAAAATCGGACGGAAGTGCTGTTGTTAAACGGGTTGGGGAAATTTCCGAACAAATGAAATTCTCCGGGATTAAAATTCGCTGCGCCGGCAATATCCGTTGATTGAGTTTCGGCATGCAATGTTTGGAAAACAGTGTCCGGGCTGCCCTCAACAAAAATCGATAAATCAACGTAACCCTGACCGGCGTCATCTCCGGTAAAAAAGCGAACGCTGAATTCCAGGCTGTCGCCGGCTTCAACCGCTGCCGTTAATGTGTCGATTTCCGGAGCTGCGCAGGTATCGAAACAGAGCGAGGTTGACCAACCTGCGGGCAGATTTTCATTTTCCCGCACCACATAAACTGTGATCAGGGAATCGGTTAAATTGTACAGCGTTCCGGAATCCGCCAATTCTTCTCCGGCTTTCCCGTTCGAGAGTGTGTCGTCAAAAGACACGGAAAATGCCGGCTGTAACGCGGAAGTGACGGAAAACAACACGGAATCGGAAACGCCTGCGCCAACGTCGGTAAAAACCATCAGCGCCTCGCCGTAACCAGGATTCTCGGATGTATTGAACGTGATGTCAAAAAAAAGGCTGTCGCCCGCTGCAATACTTTCCACTGCCTGATTGGTGGAAGGAGAATAGCAGGTTTTGCCAAGGCAAATAGTGGTCGTCCAGTCATCGGGAATATCATTCGTTGTCCTTGTAGCCATAAGTACAATTCCCTGATCGCTCAGGTTGTGAATGTAGGCTTCGAGGGTCACGGATTCCCCTGGAGTAACGGTTTTGCTCGAATCGTGAATATCAATCCAAAAGGTATTTGCGTTTGCTGTTTGAAAAGCAAGTATTAAAACCAATAATTTGAGAAAAGTCTTCATTATTCTCTCCGCGTTTTACTGAATTTCTTCGGAATAATAAAAAGAAATCCGTTCCCGCTTTCGTCGCCGGAACGGAAAACCACCGCTCTTTATTTCAGCAGCAACATCTTTTGAGTTTTACTGAACTTCGGAGTTTCCAATCGATAGTAATACACTCCGGAGGCTAAACCGTCCGCGCCAAAATTAATTTGATGCCAGCCGCGGGTTTCGGTTTTTTGGACGAGCGTTTGAATTTTTTTACCCTGATTGTCGAAAACGGTCAGGACAACAGGGGCGCTTTGCGGTAAGTAATAAGAAATAGTGGTGCTCGGATTAAACGGATTCGGGTAATTTTGTTTTAATTGAAAAGCGTCCGCTACCAGATTTTCCCCGTTTTCTTCCAATGCGCTGGGCGGATTCCCTAAATTAACTTTATCCGCGCCCATCACTTCTTTACTGCGGGTATCCTGAATAAAGGCTATCAGATCGCAATTCTCCTTTACCACGCCCGAGGGAATGGTGAAATGAACGGTGTCGTTTACGACCATATTTTCACTCGGGAAAGTCGCGCCTTCGTAAAAAGTTTTTCCGTTGGCGTCCGGATACATGGCGCGGGCGACAAACTGCAAAGAATCCATTTCGGTCTGCCAGTTGTAAGCAATGTGCGATTCGGTTAATACGTAAAATAATTTGTAATATTTGTAGTAAGACGGAGTAAGATAGGTAGTGTTAAGATCTCCGATTATCGTCGAACCGTTTTCCGTAAAGCTTAATTCCAGATGAAAAGGCGTTAACTCCTGTTTGCAATCCTGATAAATTGCTTCGTAATCATTATAGATGGGAATCCAGTCGGAATCGTAACTCGCTCCGCCCACCCTGCGGTGCGTTCCGTTAAAAATTGCCGTCGGATAACCGCCGATCCCGTAATAATCGTCGCGAGCCTGCCCGTCGGGTATTTCAAAATCATCGTCAATGTGATAATCGATGGGAGCAAGCGATTCGGGATGAGCGTGGTACAGGCTGTCGAGCGCGCGGGCTGCGCCGGGACAATACTGGCACCAGGTGCCGGTGAATTTTTCCGCTAAAACCATCTCTTTGGTATTGAAAAACGAATTGACGCGTTTTGTAGCCACATTGTTGCTGGCATCCATATCGGTGCTTAGGTCGGTCATAATAAAAAAATCGCATTCGATGTTACCGATGGTGTAATCGTTAAAAGTTACGTCTGCCTGGGCGTTGGGCGCTAAATTTGAAACCGATTTGGTGTCCAAAATAATCGGATTTTCTTCCCAGTCGTAATAGCCGAAATGAACGTCAAACGATTCGGTATTAAGACCCACATTCTGTACGGTGCCTGTGGGAGTAAACGTGGTATTCGGTTCGTAATGGGAATTTATATTTAAAGAATAAGCCATAACATCATGATCCTGAGGAGTGGTGACCTTTACATCGTCAATATACCAGTCGTCGGAGCCTACAAAATGGAAGGCAATATAAACGGTGCTGTTGCCCACAAAATCGGTCAAATCAACAATTACCGGTTGCCCGTAAAATCCCTCAATATCATGATTAGACGGAGTCATGTCAAGAACGGTGGTAAAAGAACTGGTGTTGGTTTGAGAAGTGGTCGAAACTTTGATGTAATGATGCTGACCGCTCGAATTCCAATCATTCCCGGTTTCGTAAAAATACAATTTAGCCGACGAAACTCCCGAAAGATCAACGGCTTTGGTGATAAGCCAATCGTCCATGGAAAAGTATTGAGGCTCGCAGGCGGCGGAATAACTTCCTGTCCGCGCTTCTTTGGAACTTTGACGCCAGGCTTCCGTAATCGGACTGTTGGAAATTGTCTTCCAACCCGTAGGGGGGAAACTGCTGCCTTCAAACGATTCTTCCAAAACGGCTGTTTCCGTTGCTTTTTTTAAGCCGAACAAATTGTCGGTCTGGGCTGATAACTGCAAACCATAAGCAAAAAACAAAGCAATACTCAAAATTTTTACCAAAACTTTTAAACGCATAAATCCACCTCCTCCTTATTAATCAAAGGTTGTTTGAATGATTTGTTTGCTGTTTATATTTTGAATGAATGCAATGATCTTGCTATGCTCGTATTTCCAGTTTGATTTCCAGTCAAATTCAAAATTATAGTTTGACGAATCTAAAGTTATCCCCTCTTTCGGAGACAAAAATCCGCGAAACACCCACTCGAAGTCCTGTAATCCGTTGGACCCCGGCGGACTGTCAAAATGAATGCTGTCTTCGGTAATTGCCACAAATAAACGCAAGTCGGAATTTGACATGAAATTCCCGTAATCGAAAAGTTCAACCGAAACGCTTAGATGATTGTTGCTGAACCGACTCCGGAGGGAAATGGCAATTTGACTGTTCTGCTGCGAAAAGGTCTGCGAATATTTGGAAACGATGTCATCATAAGAGCCCGGATCAACTCCGACGGCGCCGTTTAACTTTAAAGTTGGAAGCGTTTGAATGTTGTAGTAGTTGACCCGTTCGTTAACATCTTTTGCAGCCGCCTTGTAAAACGGATCATTGGGATTAGGCCAGTTGGCAAAATATTCCATAATAACAAAATCTGTTTCGGCGTGTTCTTCGACAAATTTGTGCAGATTCTCGGTTGCATTGACGCACGGGATGCACGAAACATTGGCGAATGATTCAAACAGAAGACGTTGATGAATGTCGAGTTTAAAATTCAGATCAACGGTAATGTTCTGGGCGGTTTCTATCGTGGAATCCAGACTTACGAAGCCGTTTTTGACCAACCGCAATTGATAACTTCCGGGAGTAACGCGAAGCGTGTCCGGCGTGTATTTCCCGGTGTTTTGATTGTTAAGGTAAATTAAGGCGCCTTCGGGTTCGCTGTGAATATTTAGCGTTGAATAGTTTAAAATTTTCTGCAGTTGAAAAAAAGCGCGGGCTACGGAATCGGTCTGAATCTGAACGATAACGGAATCCCGATCCGAATAGAATCCGTCTAAATAAACTTTAACAACATGTTTACCTGCCGGAATGTTTTTAACCGTATCGGGAGTGATTTGGGAAGTGGGAGTATCGTCCAGAATGATCTCCGCGCCGGAAGGATCTGATTCGACAAAAAGGTGTCCCGTTTGTTTCTGCTCATTATCGTTTTCAACAGGTTGTTTGACGCCGCAGCCAAAGATCAACAAAATGCCGATCGGAATTAAAAAGAAAAACAAATGCCGCATATTCAAAATTCCATTTTTTATCAGGGTTCGGAACAGACGGTAAATTAGTTTATTCTAATTAAAAACAAAAATAAGACTCTTCAAATAAGTCAACTAAGATTTTTATCACAATTATGGTTATTGTTTATGTGAAAATTACGAAAAATCCAATTGATAATAACATTAATCGATTAAACGATTTTTTCGGAAGGGGAAAAACCGGAAATTCCTTTTTAGTAATAATATTTTAATAGAAATCTAAATTTCTTTATATTTAAATCATTGCGGGTTATTTTTGCTTTTAGTGAAACGCTTTTAGGCAATAAGGAGGATCGCATCCATGCAAGCAAATAGAGGCGAATGGAGTTCAAAAATCGGATTTATTCTTGCCGCTTCCGGCTCGGCAATCGGGCTGGGGAACATCTGGCGTTTTCCGTACATTGTAGGTCAGAACGGCGGTGCGGCTTTTGTCGTGGTTTATCTGTTAATCGTTGTGATTATCGGACTGCCCTACATGCTCGGTGAACTGGCTTTGGGGCGCACGTCTCAAAAAAATCCCGTGGGTGCGATCGACGCCATAACGCCGGGTTCGTCGTGGAAAGGCGTCGGATACCTCGGCGTTATTACCGGACTCGGTATTTTGTCGTTTTACAGCGTGATCGCCGGCTGGACGGTCGGCTACATTTTCAAAATGCTCAGCGGGCATCCGGGTAGTTTCGGAAGTTTTATTTCTGATCCCCTGCAGGTGATAATCCTTTACGCTTTCTTTATTGTAATAACGGCAACCATTGTTCACGGCGGCGTCTCCGGAGGCATCGAACGCTGGTCGAAAATTCTGATGCCCGTTCTGTTCGTCTTAATGGTGGGATTGATTATTTACGCTAATTCGCTGCCCGGATCGGGAAAGGGGCTGGAATTTTATTTGATGCCCGACTTCTCAAAAATCGACGGAAGGGTGATTTTGGCTGCTCTCGGACAGGCTTTCTTCTCCTTGAGCCTGGGCATGGGATTAATGATTACCTACGGCAGCTATGTCACAAAGTCGGATGATCTGTTTTCGTCGGCTGGTTATATCGTGTTTTTTGATTCTTTGATCGCCATTATGGCTGGATTGATCATTTTCCCGGCTCTTTTTGCGAGCGGTCTGAATCCGGAAGAGGGAGCAAAGTTGGTGTTTGTTGTGTTTCCGGAACTATTCATGAAAATGCCCGCCGGAACTATCGTGGGGGCGATCTTCTTCCTCCTGCTTTCCGTGGCTGCGCTTACTTCGACTATTTCTCTGCTGGAAGTGCCCGTCGCCTTTATGGTGGACGAGAAAAAAGTTCCGCGTAAAAAAATTGTTTGGATTATAGCGTTTGCGACCTTTTTATTGGGTCTTCCTTCCGCGCTTTCCCAGGGAGCAAGCGAGTTCTTTACCAATTTCGCCTTTTTACCCCAAAGACTTGCGGATCCCGATTTTTTGAGCCAAATGAGTTTTGTATTCGGCGACTTTTCTCTGGCTTTTGGGGCGTTGCTGTTGTCAATTTATATCGGCTGGATTTGGGGAGCCAAAAACGCCGCTCTTGAACTTGCCGAAGGTTCAAGATTCTTTAAAGGGTTTTTTACCGTGTGGATATTTATGATGCGTTACTTTATTCCGATCGTTATTTTTATTATTCTTTTAAACTTGTTCGGAATATTCGACTGAAAGGAAAGCGGGTCTGAATACCACAATCTCTGTCTTTAATTTTATTTGATAAAATGTAAAGCAGGATTTTTATGGAAAAAGACCAGCGTACCCGGGACATTTATGAAAGGCATCCGAATTATCCCGCACCGCCTTTAATTCCGTTGCCTCCGCTCGAGGAGTTTTACGAGCTTTCCGAATTGCGTTTAAAAAAGAATATTTTCACCCGTTTTGTTATCCGCGCCCTGTTTAAATTTTCCGGTTTGGAGCGCTTCTATTTTGATCTGAAAGATAATCTGGAATTTTATCTCCGAACCACCGACATGCGCAGCAGCAGTTTGTATGCGCCCGTTGTTTCCGCCACTCTGGCAATGAAAGACGATCCGGAAAAATTGTCTCCCGCGGAAAGAGCGGTGTCCTTTATCATGGCAGCCAAACAATTCTACGATGATATCCACGCCGGAAATTTGAAGCCCGACAAATTCAAAGATCAAATTCTGGAAATGGGGCAATATCCCAATTTCTTTTCCACAAATGTAATTGTCGATAAAAACGGCGTCCGCATTTTTAAAAGCAAGAAAAATAATCTGATTGCCGTTGTGGTACGAAACGAAATTTATATCGTGGAAATCGATAGTTGGGATGATCCGCAAATTGCGCATAAAATAAAGATTACATTGGAGAAAATTCTTCGTGAACCCCGTAAAAATGTTCCTGAAATCGGGCTGTTGAGCGCCGCTTCCGCTTTGACGCAGCGAAAAGCCTTCCGGAGACTGCAAAAAAATTCTGTTAATCAAAAATCGCTGGAAATGCTGAAGCATGTTTTTCTGACCGTTTGCTTCGATCTTGAAGAAAACCCGCGGAATTATTCGCAAGCGCTTTTAAAAACCCACAGCGGAAATTTTGCCAATCGCTGGTGGCACACAAGCTTGCAATTGGTAATCTTCAACAACGCCCGAGCCTGCGCAATAGGAAACTTCAGCACATATCTGGACGGAAATGTGATGATGGGCGGAATTGCCGAAATCAGGAAAAGAGCGGCGTTATTCCGTTTGCCCGAACAGCCGCCTGACTTTAAACAGGAATTAAACTACAATCTCTTGCACTGGGAAGTTCCCGATGAATTAATTCAAAGGGCAAAGCGCGATCTCGATAAAATCAAAGATAAGCAGCAGCAGGCGTCCTTTTTTATTAAGAATGTAAACGGAAAATTTTTTAAATCCTGCGGCGTTCCGGCTGTTCCCGCGTTTATTATCGCTTTGCAAATGACCGTTAAACAACTGTTGGGGCATCATGCCGACATCTCGCAGTTTATCGCCCTGTCAAAATACAGATACATGGATCTGACCACCACAATAGTTTCAACCGAAGAAGTAAAATCTTTTGTTGACCTCATTCTGGATGATTCGAAAAACGATAAAAAACTTTTCGATCTGTTTAAAAACGCTGTTGAATCCCAGAGATCGAAAATCCGCCGGGCGCGCAGTTGTCTCGGAAACTTCGATATTATTTCCCTGTTCTTCCTGAATCTTAAGGGATGGAAAAGAATCAGAGGGCAATGGAGCATTGCTATCGGATTCCGTTTGTTAAAAAAATTGGGTTTGCTCCGGATTAACAGAAGGGAAGTGCTGGTTTCACATCCCACCCTTTATCCCGAAATTCCCCTTGTCGGAAGACCGGGAATTCGCCTGCCTTATGTCAAATATTTTGCGCTTCACTATCAAATTTGGCAGGAAGAAATAACCGTTACCTACATGCCCGGATTAAAGTGGGAAATTTCCAATGAAAAAATGACCAAGGTCCTCCAAAAAAATCTGGAAAGATTACAAGAGCTGATAATTGAAAATACACATTGAACGCCTTAATCCTGTAAAAACCGTTCACCTTTAATCTCTTTTTTGTTTTCGCGAAAGCGCCGTATTTTTCGCCGAAAATTTTCTGGTACGTTGTTACATCTTGTATTACATTTGAATATTTAAGAAACGGTTGAGGCGGTCGGTTTTATCTATGGATGTGCTAAAATTATTTAAGCGGTTATTGCCCTACATAAGGCGCTATAAATGGCGTCTTGTCTGGGGATTTGTTTTCATTGTCATCGGTAATTCTGTGGGCGTTTTAAATCCTCAGGTGGTCCGAAAAGCAATAGACTATTTGAAGCAGGATGTGGAAACTTCAAGATTGTTGTTTTACAGCGGATTGGTGGTGCTGATTTCGCTTGTTCAGGGCGTGTTTCGATTTTTAATGCGGCGCACGGTGATTGTGGTATCGCGTTTGATTGAAAATGACATGCGCAACGACCTGTTTAAAAAACTGCAAAACCTGTCTCAAGCCTTTTATCAGCAAACGCCCACCGGAGACATCATGGCGCGCATGACCAGCGATCTAAACGCAATTCGTTCCGTTCTGGGACCCGGCATGATGTACACCGTTAATACCGTTACCACAATGTCGTTTGTGTTCATAATGATGATTCAAATCAGCGGCTATTTAACAATAATTGCCCTTCTTCCGATTCCCCTGCTTGTTTTTGTGGTTAATTATTTCAGCAAGCAAATCAATAAGCGCTACACCGCGGTTCAGGCTCAGTTTGCCGCCATCAGCACAAAAACCCAGGAAAATCTCTCCGGAATTCGCATCATTAAATCCTATGTTAAGGAATGGATTGAGCTGAATGATTTTAATAAAATAAACAAAGAGTATATTCGGCGAAATCTGCAATACGTCAAAGTTCAAGCCGCCTTTCGCCCGATAATGATGTTAATTGTCGGCATAAGCATCGCTTTGATTTTATTGGTTGGCGGCGAATTGATTATCAACGGAACGATTACGCTGGGACAATTTGTAGCCTTTAATCTTTATTTGGGAATGTTGGTCTGGCCCTCCATCGCTTTGGGATGGGTTTTAGGGTTGTTTTATCAGGGCGTGGCTTCCATGAAACGGTTAAATCTGATTTTCGAAGCAAAAGAAGACATTGCCGATCGTGCGCATACTAAACCGGTGAAAACTATTAAAGGCGATGTTGAATTCAATAAATTGTGGTTTCGTTATCCGGGCGACCAAAAAACGGTTCTGAAAGATATCTCTTTAAAAATAGAAGCGGGAACGATCATAGCGGTCATTGGCAGAACCGGCGCGGGTAAATCCACGCTCATTCGTTTGTTGGCAAGAATTTACGATGCTCCGGAAAACACCTTGTTCATCGACGGATATTCCATCAGAGATATTCCGCTTAAGGTTTTATGGAAACATATCGGCTATGTCCCGCAGGAAACCTTTTTATTCTCGGATACCATCAGAAACAACCTGGCTTTGGGCAAACCGGAGGCTTCCATGGATGAAGTTCAATGGGCGGCTCGAATGGCGGAAATTCATGAAAGCATAACCGAATTCCCGAACGGTTACGATACCGTTTTGGGCGAGCGCGGAATCAATTTGTCCGGAGGTCAGAAACAACGCTTAACCCTTGCCCGGGCGGTGCTGAAAAAACCGCGCATCTTGCTGCTCGACGATGCTCTTTCTGCTGTTGATAATGAAACCGAGGAAAAAATTTTGCTAAATCTGAAAGAGATAATGAAAGAAAAGACCTGCTTTTGGGTTTCGCACAGAATTTCGTCGATTAAGAACGCCGATCATATTATTGTTTTGGATCGCGGCGCTATCCGCGAACAGGGGACGCACGAACAACTTCTGTCAATCGGCGGACTTTATGCCGATCTTTACGAAAAACAACAATTGGAAGAATTTGTAAGTCAGGTGGAATGAAAAATGCGAATAGCGACACGTATTTTGATTTTAATAGCGGCAACGGTCTTATCTCTCAATGCTCAGGAGGTAAACTCCAAGCTGAATACAACAGAGCGCTATTACAAAGGAGATTACCGTCAAGCCCGCTCCTTCCTTCATAAATCGTTTGAAACGGATTTACAACGTGAAAAGTTTGACGCCGTCTATTACCGTCTCCGCTTTAAAATTGATCTTGTTAATCGGGAAATTAACGGGCATGCCGCGGAAAAATTTGTAAGCCTTCAGGATGATCTGCAGCAATTAAGCCTGGATTTTAACTCTCAGCTAAAAGTGGATTCCGTCGGCGGAGCCGCAGTTTCTTACGACAGATCGGAAGAATTTTTGATTTTGAAATTAGACCGCGCTTACTCAAAAGGACAGGAGATTAATGTCGAAATCTATTACTCGGGAAATCCGCAAAGGGAAGGGTCGATCGCCTTTGTGTTTGACCGGATGCCCGATGAATCTCCGTTTGTCTGGACATTGAGCGAACCCTACGGCGCCCGCAACTGGTTTCCCTGTAAAGACACGCCCGCCGATAAAGCCGATTCCGCGGATATTTTTGTTACCGTGCCCGAAGGCAATATTGTCGGATCGAACGGTACGCTAAAAGGCGTTTTTACGGACGATGAAAATCGCAAAACATTCCACTGGCAGGTAAGGTATCCCATCGCCACCTATCTGATTTCCATAGTTGCCGGACCCTACGCCCATTTTCAGGACTATTATCACTATTCGGATTCCGATTCCATGCTTTTGGATTATTATGTGTTTCCCGAAAATCTGAACACTGCGCAATTTTACTTTGATGACATGGGCGACTATTTGGACGCGCTTAGCTTCTATTTTGGACCTTATCCTTTTTTAAAAGAGAAGTACGGAATGGCGCAGTTTGGCTGGGGCGGCGGAATGGAACATCAAACATTAACCAGCATCGGTCGCGTGGGGGCTGGATGGACTTTCCTTTACGTCCATGAACTTGGTCATCAATGGTTTGGCGATCAGGTTACCTGCGCCTCCTGGCGGGACATCTGGCTGAACGAAGGATTTGCCTCTTACTCCGAAGCGCTGTACGCCGAATGGGCGGGATTTAACGGAATTGAACCCGGCGCCGAGGCTTATCACAGTTATATGAATACTCAGTATTTTACCGATGACGGAACGATTCTTATCAGCGATACGACTACCTTTTCTTCCATTTTCGGCAGAATAGTTTATGATAAGGGATCGTGGGTGCTGCACATGCTGCGCAGGGTTATGGGCGACGAAAGTTTTTTTGAAGCCTTAAAAAGCTATTTGAACGATCCCCGCTGGACTTACGGTTCGGTCCGTACCGAAAATTTTGAAGAGGTGTGTGAAAAAGTTTCCGGACTCGATTTAAGCGCCTTTTTTGATCAGTGGTTAAATTACCCGTTTTACCCGAAATACGAATACCAGTGGATCGTTACTCAAAATTCCGCTGATAATATTATCGCGGAGGTCACCATAAAACAAACTCAAACGCAGACGCTTTACGTTATGCCCTTGGATTTAAAGTTTATTTTCAGCGACGGAAGCGATTCTATTCTTACGGTTCTGAATGATCAATTTACCCGGGATTATCGAATCAGGCTTTTCAAGGAGCCGGTTGCCATGATTCTGGATCCCGAAAACTGGGTCTTAAAAGAAGCGGTAGAAAATCAGGTCGAGCGTTTTGTGGAAGGCGTTGAATTCAACCGCATTTACCCCAATCCTTCGCACGGAGAAGTGTGGATAGAATTGATTCACTGGCAAAAGGAAGAGATACCGCTTGAAATTTACGATGTTTCGGGGCGTTTTATCCGGCGGCTCGAACCGGTTCGGAAAATTTACAATCTTCATTCTTACTTTTGGAACGGCAGGAATGAGCTGGGACAAAAGGTAAGCGGCGGAATTTACTTTGTTCGTACCGTTTCCGATAAATTCTCCGTCAAGGTGCAAAAGATCGTTATTGTGCATTGATAATGAAAAGAATAAGATCGTCAGGTTAATTCGGCAAAATCGCCTTTTCCGGTTTTACACCGCTTGTTCTGAAGGCTTCAGACAATTGTCGCCAGATGCCTTACCAAGCTCTGCGGCTCGCGAAAATAGCCGTCGGCGCCGATTCTTTTGTTAAATTCCGGAGAAACCGGAGCGCCGCCGATGAAAATTTTGTTTTCCGGAAATTTTTGTTTTAAAGCCTGCACGGTGGATTCCATACTCATCATCGTAGTTGTTAAAAGCGCGCTCAGCCCGATAAAGGCGTCAGGAATTTCTTCAAGCGTCGAAATAAATTCTTCCGCCTGAACGTCAACGCCCAGATCAATGACATTCCAGCCGTTTCCTTTAAGAACCATGCGCACAATGTTCTTCCCGATGTCGTGTAAATCGCCGCTTACTGTGCCGATGATAAACGTGCCTCTGTATTTTACTTCCCCGCTTTCGAAATGCGGCTGTAGGTGCGCCATTGCCGCGTTCATCGCTTTGGCGGCGATCAAAAGCTCGGGAATAAACGCCCTGCCCCGACCGAATTTTTCGCCGATGGCGTGCATTCCCGCCATCAGCGCTTCTTTGAGAATGACGTTTGCCGAAACGCCGCTCTTCAGCAGTTGCGCGGTTAATTCCGACGCTCCGTCCTGATCTTTTAATTCCGGGGGATAAGGAGCGTCTTTATCGACCTTTCCCTTTTCAATACAAAATGCGAGTCTTTCAATCATATCTTTCATTGTCCGTCTCCTTTTTTGAGTTAAATCAAAGGTCGTATTCCCCGGCAATAAATTTTGAAGAATCGAGCTTTGGCATAATCTGTTCGATAAACTGCTGTTCGTCCGAAGGCAGCCTTTGAATTGATTCCTCGATAACGTGAATCCAGCTTTCTTCCAGAGGCGGAAGAGTAAGTTCGCCTTCTTTCAACGCTTTGTGCAAAATGTCAAAAGCCGTTTCCACGGCAGCCTTTGTCCTGAGATAGGGCGAAGGTTGATTTACTATGGCTTTCGAAATGGCGATGATATTTTCCGGTTTAAAGATGTAAGCCTGAGGATCCAAATAGGCGTCCGAGCGGATCATTAAATCCCTCAAAACGAGCGCGCTGTCGTTATCCGTTTGATTCATCAGGCGGCAGTCGTAAATGAGTTGTTCCAGTGAAACCGTGGGAGCCATGCCGCCGAGCAATTTGATGTTTTGCACCGATTCATTAGACCATAAATCGCACACTGCTCCGGCGATGTTCCCCAAAGGGCTGCTGTGAGCGCAGGCTGCTGTCTTTCCTTCCATGGACATGGGATAGCCGGTAATGGCTTTTAAAAAAGGGTTCTCATAGCCGCAATCTTTTCCCGGACCAACGGCGCCCTGCTCATAGGCAACCAGACTCCTCGGGATGGCTGCAACCCGGTCCAAAGCCGCAAAGATGCGCGGAATGAATTTTTTTTGTGCCAGTACCATGGCTGTGTTGGCAAAGCCGCAGGCTGTATCGCCCGCGGCGACGGTATTTGTCTCTTTGGCTATTTTGCAGATTTTTTCCCACAAAAATTCCATGTCGCGCGCACCCATAATCGACAAAGCAAAGACCGCTTTTTCCAGATCGCAGTTCAAAAGGGCGTCGTCGTGTATCTCCTTGCCGCCCGTGGATTCAATCGACAGCAGTTCGCCGCCCGCCTTTGCGCATTTCTCGAAGGTAATAAGAATTTTATCTAATAGTTCTCCCGAACGCATTACCGGAGGGCGGTTTTTATCGCGGGTGTCATTGGGAGTGACGCGAAACGCCGTTTTAAGACCGCGCTTATGAAAACAGGCGTTCAGCTCTTCGGCAATGACTGCGGTGATCTCATAGGCGAAATCAGGATTAAGCGTCATTTCAATCAGAAGTTCCAGCTCAATCACCAACCCGGGGCTGTTCAGCTCAAGAGCGCGATCGCAGGCGTCCGTGATGACCGAACGATAAATATTCTTGATCTCGGGTAAGGTTTGCGCGTTAATGTTCATTGGCGGCAGGGTGAAATTTAATTCGGGATAAACCTTCCCGCCGCCGATTACCAATCCCTTGCGCGTTTTTAAAGGATATCTGGCTCTTCCGAAGATGAGTTCTTTTTCGCCGGGGTGGGCGAGTGTATTAAAAACTTTTTTCATCTTTTATTTCCCTGCATTTAAGTTTCACGAACGATTAACTCGGGCTGGAGGACATATTGGCTCATGGCGACATCCTTCCCGTTCAGATACTGTTTGATAATGTTGGCGGTAATGGCTGCCATTTCCGCGCTGTGGGGATCAACGGATGTGATTTTCGGTGAAAAATATCTTGCTAATTCCGTGTTGCCGTAACTGACGACGGAAACCCGCTGCGGAATGTCGATTTTCCAATCTTTCAGGCGTCCGATCACCCGAAAGGCGTCGGTGTCGTCGCAGCAAAAAAATCCGCCGATCCGATTTTCGGTAAGCCATTCTCTGCTGAGTTTTGTCACATCGCTGATGATGAAAGGTTTTATTTTTTGTTGCTCGTTTTCGATTATGGTTAAAAAGGTCTCCGCCATCAGTTCCTGAACCATATTCGGACCCAGCCAGATTTGGTTTTTTACAAAGGCAATGGCTTTGGGTTTGCGCGAAAGCAAATAATCAACCGCGCGCTTAACCCCAAGGTCGTAGCTTTGAATGACAAAGGTGAAATAAGAGCCCGCCATGGTGTGATCCAGCAGGGTAACCAGCGAACCGCCGGATTTAAGGTCGCGGTAAAATGCGGCTGTCTCTCTCTCGTCAAAGGTCGGGATTACAATAACCGCCTCATAGCGCTTGTTAATCAGTGTGCCCACTAACCTGATCTCTTCCTGCCAGTCGTTGTGATCGAGATAATGTTCGACTTTACGTCCCAGTTTTTGCGCCTCTGTGTGCAGGTGGGAAAGCAGTTGTTCGATTTGCGCGGAGAAGAAGGGCACAATAACTCCCCAGACCGGTTTTCTGGGACCAAGATCGACAACAAACGAGCCCTTGCCCGGTTTTTTAAAGATCAGTCCGTTGTCCGATAAATCCTGAAGCACTTTTTTGGCGGTTTCGCGGGACACGGCATATTTGTTTTGAATTTCGTTGATGGAATCGATGCGCGTTCCGGGTTTAAACTTTTGCGAAAGAATAGCCTGCTTGTATTCTTCGAATAGGCGGCGGTAAATGGGTACGAAAGGCTTGTTGTCTTTTGTTTTCATCATTTATTACAAACTTGTTTTAAAGGCAAGATAGCAAAAAAAGGGCAGGCAGGCAAATAAATCATCACATCACATCACATCAAGATATTACGCCTCGCCTATCTGCAGTTGTCAAAAGCTAATAATAATCGCGGAATCAATAATTCCCGAAAATAAAAATTCTTGTCCGTACGTTACAAACTCCGAATTTGTCAAATCCCGATTTCGGTTTACCGCTTTTGAACAAAATAAGTCGGTCGCCGCGCCCGCTAAAAAATTGTTGTAAATTTCGGGCGGACGTTATATATTGTGTGCGCGTTCTTTTCAAATTTGTTTGTCAAGGACCCTTTCAGTAACGGGAAGAGCGGTGAAAGTCCGCCACTGCCCCGCAACTGTGATGGGGGACGAAAACCAGAATCTCGCCACTGTCCCGAACGTTCGGGATGGGAAGGCCTGGTTAGTAGGATGATCCCAGAGTCAGGAGACCGGCTGAAAAGGGAGTTCTCACGGATTCCACGCGGGTGGAAAATGAGAAAATTTGTTGACCCCGATGTCATTTACCTCAAACCTTTCGGACGTCGGATTCTTCCCTTTTTAGTCACGTCTTTTAAACTTCCCGTTGCCGAAAAAACTCTTTAAAACGGTTTTATTCGGGTAACAGGCGCATGCAGCGAACTTTTTTCTTTTTTCTATTGACGATTAATTTTTTAATCGGGCAGAATTCTCCCGATCTGCTTCAGATCCGTGATGTCTGGAGCGGGAAGCCGGTTCAAAACGCCTTTTTAATTACTGCGGAAGACACGCTTGTTACCGACGAACACGGCGTCGTTTTGTTGGATTTAGGATCTTCGCAAAAACAAAAAATTGAAATCAAAGCCAAAGGATATTTTCCGGAATTTGTCAGCAAAGACGAACTCAAAAGTCCGGTTATTTACCTGATCCCCGTGGAACAGACTACATTTATCACCGTTGTCCGACCCCGGGTTTCTTCCGCGAGGCTCTCCGTTCCTTCCCATCAAACATATCGTTCGTTATTAAATCAGGACGCTCTGTATTCAAAAGTAACCGACCTTTTGTCGCAGCAAAGCGGAGCCTTTGTAAAGTCTTACGGTCCGGCGGGCAGCCTGAAAACAATTGCCATACGCGGGATGTCTGCGGAGCAAACCCAGGTTTTGCTGGACGGGATTCCCTTAAACAACTTGCAGTTGGGGAGCGTGGATTTAAGCGTTTACGATACGGGAGATATCGGCGGTTTTGAATTGTACCGCGGTTCCAACGCTCTTTTGGGCGGCAGCGGCGCCATCGGGGGATCGATCAATTTACAGACCGAGGAACCGGCTGACGAATTGCGGGTACGGTCCAAGGTTGAATATTCATCGTTAAAAAATAAGAGCGTCGCGGCAAAACTTCATTTGCCATTTAAAAGTCTGCGCAATCTCTTGTCGTTCAGTCACTCAAACGGATTAAACCGCTATTCCGTGAAAGATCAGGGCGGGAAGGTTAGGCTAAAAAATCGCGATTACCGGCAGAGTCATCTTAGTTACAAGCTGCGTTTTAATCCTCTTAAGAAGCTCGCTTTCAAATTTTACGTTTCACATTTCAAAAAAGAAGCCGGTTCGCCCAAACCCTTTACCGGCAAATTCAGCGAAGAAAGCAACAGAGCCCGAACGACAGTTGACAATACCCTTTTGACCGCACAGTTGCGATATCGGGCGGCGGCTTCCGAAGTCCTGTTTCAGGCATATTTACGCAACGAATGGATGACCTACCGGGATCCTTCGCTGCTCATTAATTATTCCGTTTTGC
>JAADIP010000074.1 GCA_013151275.1 Calditrichota bacterium
ATCAAACCGCACGGTATCTGAATGTCCTGAATAGTTTATCGTTCGTTAAGCGGCTTCTCGGGTTACTTTTCGTTAAGCGTTAAGGGTGTAAGCGTTAAGCGGGCTTCTCCATTCACTCAACACGCAAGACTGGCTTCATGGATTTCTGCTTTCTGATAATCTTTGTGTTTTGTCTTACCGGTCATACATTACGGTTTTTAACTTGTCAATTTTGCTTTGTTTTGCATAAAAGATCCCCCTTTTAATTTCCCCCCTTTTTCAAGGGGGAACTCCGAAGGCAGGTGGGGCTTTAATCAAACCGCACGGTATCTGAATTTAAGAATATTTTTTGTTAACAAAGTCTTGTTTTGAATTTCTGTCATTCGGTCATTAGAATTTGTTTCGGATTTCGATATTCGAATTTCGGATTTATGATTTTCCTCTTCAATCTACTTTGTCACTCTGTAACTTTGTTACTATGTCACTCGTTACCCATCACTCATCCTTTGCCGCTTCCATGAATTTCAAAACAAGGTCGCTGCCGTCGAATACCGCGTAACTGTAATTATTAATCCAATCGCCTAAGTTGACGTATTTTTTTGAACCCACTGTGTGCTCCAGCGGATTGTGCCTGTGTCCCATTATTACGTAATCGAATCCCTGTTCAAATTTTTGTTCGGCAAAGGCGATGTAATCGGCTTCGGAGCGGTTTTTATTATCCTGATTATTGTATTTGCGGCTTGATCCCGAAACCAAACCCGCAAATCGAAATCCGAAATCGGGATGAATTAGCCGGAACAGCTTTTGATTCAGGCGGCTTCTCAAAATTTTTTTGAGAAAGCGATAACCCACATCTTTGCTGTCAATTCCGTCGCCGTGAAACAAAAAGAATCTTTTGCCGTTCAGATCGGTCACGCATTCGTTTAAATAGGTTTTAATATTCAAATAGCGGTCAAAAAACGTTCCCAGGGCAAAATCGTGATTGCCAGCCAGATAGCGCATTTCGATGCCTTTTTCCTTAAAGCGGCTTAAGAGGCACAAAACCGGAAAGTACTGCTTGGGAATCACTGATTTGTATTCGAACCAGAAGTCGAAAAAATCGCCCACGACAAAAAGGTGCGTCGCTTCCCGTTCTATTTCCGCAAATAATCGCCAGACGGTCTCTTCCTGCTCTTTGCGGTTGGTTATTTCTTTTGCTCCCAGGTGCAGGTCCGAAATAAAATATGCCTTCATGTCCAACACTGCTTCCCTTCATTCGATTTTAACATTCCCGACGGCTTACTTTAATGTCCGAAGCGGATTTAAATTAAACAATCTCGCCGTCGGAAGCAAAAAACCGGACGCCGCAAGGTGTTGCATCGGAATGAACAATTTCATTAATTAGCAGAAAAACGAAAGGAATTTTATCATGGCTAAAGCGCTTGTTATTCTTGCCCCGGGATTTGAAGAAATTGAGGCTGTTACCATTATCGATCTTTTGCGCCGCGGAGAAGTTGAAGTCGTGGCAGCCGGACTCGAAGAGGGTCCGATAACGGGATCGCACGGCATCACAATCATTCCGGATATCTTTATTGAAAAAGTCGATCATTCCGAATTCGACATTTTAATTCTTCCGGGAGGGCAGCCGGGCACAAACAATCTTAAAGCCGACGAAAAGCTGTTAAAATGGATTAAGGAGCGATTTTCGGCGGGTCGGAAATTAGCCGCCATTTGCGCCGCGCCCGTCGTTTTTCACAAAGCCGGAATCACAAAAAATTTAACGCTTACCAGCTATCCTTCGGAACGCGAAGTTTTTACGGACAGCGAGTATCTTGAAAAACCGGTTGTAAAACACGGAGCGGTTATCACCAGTCGCGGAGTGGGCACCGCCATTCCCTTTGCCCTTGCTTTAATCGAAGAATTAAAGGGTAAGGCGATAGCGCAGACGGTTAAAGAGCGGATTTTGTTTGAAGAATAAGGCTCATTTCCCGTTGAATTTGCCTGAATCCGTTTTGCCGTCCGGCTTTTTCGGGAAAGTCAGATAAATATACGGCTTAATGCGTTCGATTGTTTTCGGACCTATCCGTTTCACATTGTCCAGTTCATCAACGGATTTAAAGGGTCCGTTGGCTTGACGGTATTCGATAATAGCCCGAGCCGTTTTGGGACCGATGTAAGGCAGGCGCTCCAGTTCCGAGGCGCCTGCTTTGTTAATATCGATGCTGTGGGGTTTTAATAATTGCTTTGCTCTTTTCTTTTTTCTCTTTTTTGATTTCGGTTTTTCAGCCGGAGCCGCGGCTTTTGCAGCGGGTGAAACCGTGTCTGCGGAAAGGATTTTAAACAGGCTGTCCTGCAGGGTGTAATCGAATTGTTTTACGCGAACCGCGTGCGGTCGCGACCACTGAACCACGCCGCTGATCACTAAAATCAGGGCGACGACAAGCAGGGCTCTGCGTTCGCTTTTGGTTAGTACAATCATTACGGGATCGGCGTTTTTAGTTTATCTGTCCACCATCCCTGAAAAAAAGACGCGCGTCAAAACGGCGCGCATCTTTAAAATCTATAAATTCAGCGCTTCCCTGAACTTTTCGAAAATTGATTTTTGACTGTTTTTAGTAGGATCCAGATTCTCGGAGTTGGACAGTTTTTCCAGTATGGCGCGTTCTTCGGAATTAAGATGGGTCGGCACGTAAATCTGGATTTGAACCAACTGATCGCCTATTCCGGTGCCGCGCACATGAGGAATTCCTTTGGCGCGCATCCGTAAAATTTTACCCGATTGTGTTCCGGGAGCTATTTTCAACTTTGCCCTTCCGGTTAAAGTGGGCACTTCCACGGTTCCGCCGAGCGCAGCCGTGGGAAAACTGATCGGCAAAACCAGGACCACGTCGTCGCCGTGCCGTTGAAAAATTTCGTGCGGCAGTTCTTCGATATACACAATAAGATCGCCCGCCTGACCGCCGCGCACTCCGGCGTTGCCTTCTCCCCTGAGCGTAATGTAATTACCGGTGGAAACTCCGGCAGGCACGTTTACTTCGATTGTTTTAGTGCCGTCGATCAAACCCGTTCCGTGGCAGCTATGGCAGGGATTTTCGATTACCTGACCTTCGCCGTTGCAGCGATGGCAGGTGGTCACATTTACGAACTGACCGAAGAGGGAACGTGAAACCTGACGGATTTCGCCGCTTCCGTGGCAAACCGGGCAAGAAATCGTACGGCTGTATTTAGCCGCGCCCGTGCCGTTACACTCGGAACAGGCGCTTTTTTTCTTAACCTTAATTTTTTTGGTAACTCCGGTGGCTATCTCTTCCAGCGTCAGTTTTAATTTTATCTGCAGATCGCTTCCTTTGCGGCTTACCCGGCGCCTTCTGGCTCCGCCGGAACCGGAGCCGAAAATGTCGCCGAAACCAAAACCGAATCCTTCTTCCATAAATTGACGCAAGGCGTCCGCCAGATCAAAATCGCTGAAATCAAAACCATAATTGCCTGAGGTCTGGGTTCCGGCGTGACCGAACTGATCGTAACGGCGGCGTTTTTCGGGATCGCTTAATATGGCGTAGGCTTCGGCAATTTCTTTGAATTTCTCCTCGGCTTCTTTGTCCCCTGGATTTTTATCGGGATGATATTTAACGGCTAACTTACGATATGCCTTCTTGATTTCATCCGTCGTGGCATTCCGGTCAACCCCCAAAACTTCGTAAAAATCTCTCTTTTTTGCCATATTTCCACCTATTTAGCCACCAGCACTTGAGCATGCCTGATTACTTTGTCATTAAGGGTGTAGCCTTTTAAATGCTCATCGACAATATAGCCGCTTTCGTGCTTATCCGAATCCACCTGCATTAAAGCCTGGTGTTTTTCCGCGTCAAACTCGCTGCCCACCGCTTCAATCGGCTTTAAACCCTGCTTCTCTAATATTTGCATGAATTTTTTGTAAATAAGCTCTATCCCCTGTTTTAACGATTCCACATTCTGATTAGGATCGTTGACATGAGCCAAAAAGCGCTCAAAATCATCGACAACAGGCAATAATTCCAGAATCAATTCTTCGTTTGCGTTTTGCAGAACGGAGAGAAATTCTTTTTCTTTTCTGCGTTTAAAGTTTTCGAACTCGGCAATGCGCCGCAGATTCTGTTCTCTTAACGATTCGTTTTCTTCCTGTAATTTCTGAACCTTTTCTTCCAGATCCTTTATCTTTTTTTCGTATTTCTCTTTACTCAAAACTTTTTTGTGTGATTTCTTTTCTTCTGTATGCACGTTTTCTTTCGCCTTTTCTTTTTCTTCAACTTTTGTTTTTCCTTTATCGGTCATTGCTTTTCTCCTTTCCGTTTGGTTTAAGCCACTCCCAATTTCCGTGTAATTGCCGATGCCATAAATTCAACCACAGGAATTACTTTGTGATATCTCATTCGCATAGGACCAATGACCCCAACAACCCCCAAAATATCGCCCACGCGGTAGGTGGAGGTGATTACGCTGCACTCCTTCATTTCCGCAATTTCATTTTCGCTCCCTATCGTAATTTTGATGCCGGGCGGACGTTCCCGTTTTTCCATGAAATGGAACAGATACTCTTTGTCCTCAAGCACCTCGATCAATCCCGAAAAACGCTGCACATCCGTAAATTCCGGTTGATGGATGATGTTATTGGTTCCGTGAAGCCAAAAATTTTCATAGCGCGAAAAATCAAAAATCCGATCCGCCGTTTTCGCAAAAAAGCGCACAAGACCGGTCTTCTCGGACTGCATATCCGCCATTACATGCGAAAAGGAATTCTTGATTTCCTGCAACGTTTTTCCGTGAAAACGCCGATTTATTTTCCGCGCCAGATGGTGCAAATCTTCGCGGTCAACCTTGTGATTCACTTCAACAAGGATGGTTCTTACCTGCTGATCCTTAACCGTTAAAATAACCATCACCCTGTTGGAAGCCACCGGCAAAAGGTGAATACGTTCCAGCACGGCTTCGTAAAACTTCGGCGTGACAATAATGCCGATCTGTTTGGAAATTTTGGCAAGAACGGTAGCCACCTTGCCCATAAACAACTGCACATCGCCGTCGTATTCCCTGATGGCTTCTTCCATTATCTTTTCCTGCCGCTCGGTCAGCCGGCTCTTTTTCAACAACTCGTTCACATAAACACGATAGCCCATGGAAGTCGGAATGCGTCCGGCGGATGTGTGCGGCTGCATCAAAAGCCCCTTCTCTTCCAAACTCGCCATAATTCTGCGAACCGACGCCGCTTTTAAATCGATCTTGATTTTTTGGGCAATCTGAGAAGAACCCACGGGCGCAGCCGTGTCAATAAATTCCTGAATTACAGACCTGAGTATCTGCTTTTCACGATCTGTTAAATTTATCATTTTTCCGTTGAACGATAAATTTAAAGTCCGAATATAAAATTTATCACGTTTAGTTGTCAAGTTAGCCCATTTCAGGTAATATTTCAACTTTAGTAAAACATTAACGCATTCATTAAGCAATTTGTTCGTTAATCAAAAAACTTTGAATCCGCACATTTGATAAACTCGAAAAAAGTCCCCTGTACTTTAACTTTATCCGCATAATCGTATAATTAAGCGTTTCCCCGATTCGCAAGTTCATCCATTTTAGGATTTGATCAAAATTTTTTTTACGTCAATACCTTAATGATCTTTCCGGTATAAGTTTAGATCAAACCGTTAAATGAAAGTTACAGCTATTTTAATCAACCGCAATGAATTAAATCAACTTATTCAAATGTTTATTCAAACTTATCTGGCTGGAAACAAATCCGATAAAAATCCCCAAACCGAGAATCAAACCGTAAATTTCGGGAGCCTCTATTACGCCCGAGTACAGCCAGCGGCGGACAATCTGAATTAAAGCAAAAATAAATGCGTCCGCTAAAATACCGCCCATTATGCCGTAAAAAATTCCCTCGACAAGAAAAGGGCGGCGAATAAACGATTTTTTGGCGCCGACAAGTTCCATGATTTCGATGATCTCACGACGGGCGTAAATGATTAAGCGAATGGAATTGTGAATCAAAATAATCGCCACAATAAGAAGCAGCAATCCCAGACCGCCGATAATCAGATAGATGATCGTGACATAGCGGTCGATTAACTGCAAAAATCCCTGGGCATAAACGACTTCGGTTATCCCGTCCAATTTTTGGATTTTGTGGGATAAGTTTGCAATCGCCAAAGCGTTACGATGGGTTGATTTTAAATGGATTACACAAGAAGGCGGAAGCGGGTTTGTTCCCAAAACTTCGACCACATCGCGTCCGAATTCCTTTTTAAATCTTAACGCCGCATCTTCTTTGGAAATGTAATCAACCCTTTCCACTCCGTCCATCTGCCGTATTTTGTTTACCAGTCGCTTCGCCGTCGAATTATTCAGCACGGGCTCAAAAAAGGCTTCGATCTCAATATTTTTGCGCTTTTCGCCGACCCAGTGATCGATATTAACGGAGACGATGATAAAAAGACCGATCATCATCAGCGCCACGGTAACCGAGGTGATGGTAATTGCGGTCGCCATCCTGGCGCGCTTAAGACCCTTTAATCCTTCTTTAATGCTAAAACCCAAATTCATTCTTTTACAATCTCGCCCTGATCAATTTTGATTATCCGGTGCGGATATTGCTCGATCAGCGACTGATCGTGCGTTGCCATTAAAATTGCCGTGCCCTGCCGGTTTATCCGCTCCAAAATTTCCATGATTTCTTTGGATGTGTGCATGTCCAAATTGCCGGTGGGCTCGTCGGCAAGAATGATAAACGGATCGTTGACAATCGCTCTGGCAATAGCCACGCGCTGCTGTTCCCCGCCGGAAAGATCATCCGGCAAGTTATTTCTGCGGTGCGCGATATTCACTTCGCTTAGTACGCGCACGACCTTGCGTTTGATTTCCGAATTTTTTACCCCCGTAGCCCGCAATGCAAAAGCCACATTTTCATAAACATTGCGATCCCTCAATAGTTTGAAATCCTGAAAGATCACTCCCAGCTCCCGCCTTAAAAAGGGAATTTGGTGAGCGCGGATTTTAGCCGAAGAATAATTCCCGACAATCACCATGCCCTGCTCGGGAAAGAGATCCATGTAAATCAAACGCAGTATGGTGGATTTTCCGGCGCCGCTCGGTCCCATGATATAGGCGAACTCGCCTTTAAACAAACGGAAAGAGATGTCTTTTAAAATTTCCTTCTGCCCGATACTCACGCTCACATTGTAAAATTCAATCATTCGGATTCTTTTCCCGGCTTTTTGAATTGTTTGTACAAAACCTCGAATTCCGTAATAAATTCGCGCAATTCTTTCATCTTATTCAATTCCGCGTCGTCTATTCCGCTGTTTAAAATCTGAGTAATGATTTGCTCGTAAATTTGATATTTCTTTTTACCCGGCAAACCCGCGGAACCGTCGCGAGCCTTTTTAACATAAAGATGCACAATCAAGCCGTCGATCTTTTCCAGGCGCTCGTTTTCCAAAACGCCTTCCAGAATCAGTTCGCGTGCTTCGAAAAGCAGCGCCAGCTTGCGGTCTATGTTCTGCTCGTCGCGAATCTGTTTTAACAGCCTGTTCAGCCGGTTCTGATCGATCGACTGAACCTTTTGCACCCGCCAGTCGGTAAGGTCTTTTTCCGCTTTTTTGCATTGTAAAAGTTCGCGCTCGGTTTTGGCAACCTTTCTGGCTCTTTGCAGTGTGCTCAGAGTATTCTGATATCTTCGCTGAACGGCGTCGATGCTTAGCTCCGGTAAAGGCGTATCCATTTCTTCCTCAGCCAGACGCAACAGCACATAGAACAAAGATTTCCGGTTTTTCTCCCGAACTCTGAGAGCAAACCAGACAATTCCCGCAAGTAAAACCACCAGCAGGACAATAATTTTGATATCAATTATCATGGCGTCTAAATGATTAAATGAATCTGCCGAAATAACCGAACCCGGCAAAGAGCCGCGCGTTTTGCTCTTTTGCTCATCTTCGCTTCAGCACAAAATGCGCCCGTTCCGAAGTTTCCGTCGCCGGCTTCAGGGTAAAGTTACTAAAAACACGTTCTATTTTAAAATTAGTTTTGTGAATAAGCTCGATCCATTGATCTATTTCACGAATTTTTTGTTTGTGCTCCTCAAAATAGAATTTTCCGTTAATCCAAATTTTGAACTGATTAACCTGAGTTTGATCCTGTTCACGGTAAAAGCTGAATCGTTCGTATCCGTTGTAATCATCCGTCATGGCGTTTTCATAATATTTTTTGAAAGCCGTTCTGCACAAATGAGGCGTCACGATATCGAAAATCAGCAGACCGCCTGGTTTCAACATCTGGTAAGTCTGATCAAAAAACTGAAGGACTGCGTTATCTTCATGCAAATAGTTAACCGAATCGTACAAAACCAGAGCGGCGTCAAAAGAAAGGGGTTTTAGCGGAATGCGGGTAAAATCGGCGCAAACAAGAGGACGCTTATAAAGTTTGCTCTGCGCCGCTTTTAACATCGAATACGAAAGGTCCAAACCGAAAACGCGCCGTCTCATTCCTCCCAGATAGCGCAAAAGGCTGCCGGTTCCGCACGCCAGATCGGCGATATAGCGCACCCGGCGATCGGCATATTTAAAAAGAATTTTCACGTAATTTGCCCATTGATAATAATTCACATGCTCCATTACCCGATCATAATAATAAGCAAGCGCCGAATAAGGGGGAACGCGTTTTTCAGCCTGATCTGTTTTTTCCATGTTTTGCCTGCAAACTGAGTTTATTTTAAAATCAATAATTTAACAATCTTATTTTAAAGCAGCCCTTTGTTTGTAAATATTGGGATAAAATATTAATTTAGGCTCATGGTTCAACGGAATACCGGAAAGATTACATGTTAAATTTCATCAACAGCCTTGTTCTACCCGTTCTCGCGGCGGCTTTAATCCCGTTATTGCTTCACCTTTTAAATCGGAAAAAATTAAAAATTATTCCGTTTAGCTCCGTTCGCTTTTTAAAAGAACTGCAAAGCAAACGCATTCGACAAATTAAACTTTACCAAATACTAATTATTTTATTGCGAATGCTCTTTGTTATTTTTCTGGTTTTAGCCTTTTCGCGTCCCGCCGTCCGCTCGTTCTTTTTAACTCAATCTTCGAGCGCCAAAACGACCGCGGTTTTTATTCTTGATAATTCGTACAGCATGCAGGCGCAAAAGTCCGTTCAGCCTGTCTTCGATCAGGCAAAAACCATATTAAAAGACATCTTACAGACCTTTGGCGAAAACGACCACATTTCCGTCCTTACCGCCCCGTCGCAAACATCACAACTCTCTGAAGTCAATTATACTGAATCTGAGGATGTTTCTCAATGGAAAGTCAGTAATTTTTCGCCCGATTATTCGATTCTTTTTCTGAAAGCAAAGGAAATATTCGACAATTTTCCCAACTACAATCGTGAATTGTACATCATCAGCGACAACCGCATTCCCAAAAACGCAGTTAACGATTCCGCATTGTCAGTTCTTAAAAAACTTAACGCGCAGATTTATTTTGTCAATCTTGCGCCCAGAGAATCGTTTGACAATGTGAGCATTGACACCGCGTACATAAAAACGCGATTAATCGAACTCAATAAACCCACGGAGCTGTCGGTTACCCTAAAGAACCTTTCTTCCGAAGAGCGCGAAACTTCGGTCAGTTTATTCGAAGATCAAACGCGCCTTGCCATGCAGTTGATAAACGTCCCCGCGCAAGGCACAAATCAGGTTTCATTGTTTTTTACGCCCTCGCACGGCGGATTTTACCGTCTGAAAGCGGAGATCGAAGACGACGATCTTTTAGCCGACAACAATTACTATCTTTCCATGTTCATTCCGGAAAAGGTCGAGGTTCTTTACGTGCAGAACCAGCCGCCGATCGAACTGAAAGAAGCATTGAACACAATATCTTCGCGAACCAATCTTAAAATCAAACAAACCGATTATTCCCGCTGGTACGGCGAAGCCCTTTCCGACTACCAATTGCTCGCGCTAAACGATCCGCCTCAAATCACGACAACGTTTCTGGCTCACTTGCAGCAATTTGCCGACGCCGGACGGGATATTATTCTTGTGCCCGGCTTAGGGCTTTCTCCCACGGATTACAACCGCTTAACCGAAAGACTTGTCAAAAAGAAATTATTTCTCCAATTAATCAAAGCCAAAGACCCGCGGCAATTTTTCACTTTAAAACAGCCGACCGGGGAAAACAATTTACTGGCGGGCGTGTTCCTGAATCGCGCGGCGCAAATAAAATGGCCCGAGTTTTACATGTACTTCAAATTAATTTCCTCTCCTCAGCCCGTTTTGTCTTTTGAAAACAACGATCCCTTTTTGTGCCGGTTAAAAATTAACAAATTCAGTAATTTGTGGATCTTCGGAAGCGGGCTGTCGGCGGAGTGGAGCCGTTTTCCTTTTGACGGATTGTTTGTGCCTTTTTTGCATCAGTTGTTTACTCTGGCGAGCAACGAAGAACGGCGGACGCTGAATTTTACCGTGGGAAGCCCGATCTCGATTTATCTGAACGAATCCGAACTGCAAACCGATTATCGACTGTCGCCTCCGCGCGGAGAGCCTTTTACGATTATCCCCAAACAGACAAACCGCGGATTGCGTTTCGATTTTGACGGTTTTAATCAGCCGGGACACTATCAGATTTTTCAGGGATCAAAATTAGTGCAACTGTTTTCCGTGAATCTTTCCAAACAGGAATGGGCGGAGCCTTTTGTTGATTTTACCAAACTCCGTAGCGACCTGATTACATTTACGCCGAACACTATTTCCAAAGACGCCATCAAAAAGGCGCGCATCGGTCAGGAGCTGTGGCAGTACTTTTTAGCCCTGGCTCTGCTTATGCTTGTATTGGAAATGTGGCTGATAAAAAAATTAGAGGGCAAACCGGTTTGATCTTCCGCGGAAGCGCAATTTTTTGTCCCCGGCGGGTTTGAATATTTCTCCCAAAAAAAATTCGGCGTAAGGCAATCGCAACAAACGGACGAGGGATTATGGAAAATCAGAATTCTTTGAGGCAAATTTTACGGCGTATTGATAAAAAAGGTTACAAAGCCTACAAAGAAATCAAAGGACAATACCGCTTTCCCGATTTTCTTCTGTTTATTGACCATGTTCAGGGCGACCCCTTTGCCGCGCCTTCCAAAATTCGCGTGCGCGTTCCCATGCAAAAGGCTGAAATTCCGAACGACTTAATTCAGCATCCGCACAGAAGATCGGGAACCGCAGACGCGATTATCCGAATCATCCATGGGGAAATCCGCAAAATTGCCCGCATGCGCCGCGGAACGGGAAAAAGCGGATTAATTTCCATCGATGTCGGCGGACAGGAAATTATTCCGCGCAGCGCGCTGAAAATAACGGATTCGTTTGTGGAAGCGCGCATGGAGATCGGGCTTCCCGCCAGAGGTCGAACCGTTTTGAGCGACGAAGCCGAAGCCATGTTTTTTGACGAACTGCCGCGCATCATTCAAAATTCGATGTTCCGGAAAAACTTTGATCAGGAATTTGTAACCCGATTTGCTTATTACGTCCAAAATTATTTCGCCGTTCAAAAGCAGTTAAAATCAAAAAATCTGATCGCCTTTATCGCCGACCGATCCGTCCTGCCGCGGGAAAGCGGCGTTTCTCAAAAGCCGATGCCCATTAACGACGCCGTTCCCTTCCGCAGCCCGCGGGAATTAAAAGTAAAAATGGAACTTCCGAATCCGGTTAACGGACAAACATTCATCGAAGGCGCGGGAATTCCGGCGGGGATTACGCTGATTGTGGGCGGCGGCTTTCACGGAAAATCCACATTGCTGCAAGCTCTGGAATCGGGCGTTTATCCCCACATTCCCGGCGACGGTCGGGAGTATGTTGTGACGAATCCGGCGGCGGTAAAAATTCGAGCCGAAGACGGCAGACGGATCGAGAAAGTTGATATTCGCCCTTTCATCAACCATTTACCGCGGCAAAAAGACGCCCGCAGCTTTTGTACGGACGACGCCTCCGGCAGCACAAGTCAGGCAGCCAATATCATCGAAGCGTTGGAAACAGGCGCCGAGGCGCTGCTTGTGGACGAGGATACTTCGGCGACGAATTTCATGATTCGCGACGCCCGCATGCAGGCGCTTGTTCACAAACAATTTGAACCCATCACTCCGTTTATCGATCGTATCCGCGAGATGTACGACCGTTTCGGAGTTTCCACCGTTTTGGTGATGGGCGGCAGCGGAGACTATTTTCAGGCGGCGGATACGGTTATTTTAATGAAAGAATATGTTCCGCAGGTGGTCACCGAACAAGCCAGAGCCATCGCGGAACAATTTAAAACGGAGCGCCGTCCGGAACGGGAATTCGAATGGAAAACGATTACCGAACGTGCGCCTTTACCGCAGAGTTTTGACGCCTCAAAAGGGAAAAAAGAGGTTAAAATTGAAGCGCGCGGTTTACATTCCGTTCAATTCGGAACGCATACAATAGACCTGCGTCAGGTGGAACAGATTGTCGATATCAGTCAAACGCGAGCCATCGGATTTGCCTTGCACTTTATCGCCCGGCGCTGGATGGACGGTCAACGAACGATAAGGGAACTGATGGATTTGGCGGAAACCTTTTTGCTAAAGGAAGGAACGGACGGTCTTAATCCGTTTCGGAGAGACGACGAGCATCCCGGAAATTTCGCGCTTCCCAGGCGCTTTGAGATAGCGGCAGCCTTAAACCGCTACCGCGGATTAAAAGTAAGACAAAAAGAAGAATGATCTGAAAATTCTGACACTGAAAGCAAGCCGCATTTCAAACGTCAATTTATCGCAGAATCTTTGCTAAAGCGGCGTTCAGGTTTTCTTCGCGTAATTCTTTTTCCTGCTTAATAACAAACCCGCGCGGATCCAGCAAATACAGCGTGGGGTAATTTCTTATAAAATAGATCGCTTTTATTTCTTCGGTCTGCGCTCCGAGAACGTGAATCCAGTTCAAGCCTTTTTCTTTAATCAGATTTTTTACCACCTGCGTTTCCCACGAATCTTGCGCAAAACCGATATAAACGCTGATAATCTCCAGATTCTTTTCCTTGAATTGCAGGTACGCCCGGCGCAAATTGTCCAGTTCTTCCATACAGGGCACGCTGTGGCGGTTCCAGAAATGGAGCAAAACGTACCTGCCTTTGAATTCGGAGAGACGTCGTTTTACCCCCTGCAAATCGGTAAAGGTAAAATCGGGAGCCGGTTCGGTCTTTAAATCCCTTTTAAAATAAATATATTTTGCCGCTTTCCGCATGCTCCCGCAAAAACTTTGTAAATCTTCATCCTTTTTCTCATCCGGCGTTCCGGCGCATAATTTGTCCATTTTTAAAATGAACGTTTCCGTTTCTTTGTAACTTTTGTAAAGCAGTTCTTTTAAACGCAGCCTTTGTTCTCTTGTTTTGATTCGCTTGAATTCCCTGTCCGCGATTCTGTAAGTATATTCCCGGTACAGACTGTAAAATTTTAACAGATACAGGGGATTGTTCACGTTTTCCTTTTCAAATTCGGCGCGCAGACTGACCAACTCTTCCACCGTGGGGCAATTTATGATTCTTTCGCGCCAGGGTTCAAACCATTTGTCCGTTGAATCGCCCTGCTGAGCAAACGCTCCGCCAAAAAGAATAATAACAAAAACGATGAGCTTAATTTTCATTTTGTCCGCCCTTTTGTTGAAGTTTTCTGCCTTTTTGAAAATGCAATTTTTCGCGGATGGTTTTCATCCGTTCCAAGGCGTAATTTTTGTACCTTGCTTCAACATCGTCCGGGGCTTCTTCCAAAAACTTTTGGTAATAGCGTAACGGAGTTTGCCTGTCTTTGTAATAGCGGTCGTAAATCGTCGCCATGTAAAATAACACCAATTTCCGTTGCGGATTGTATTCCAGAACTTTTTTATAGGCGTCAAGCGCCTGCCTGTATTGCTTGTTTTTATTGTAGCTGTCAGCCAGATGAAAATAGACGTCGGAAATGTAATCCGGCACCGAAAGGCGTAAGGCTTTATTTAATGAAGATATCGCTTTGTCCGGCATGTTCAGCTCTTTTTGAGTTAATCCTAAAATATAAAAGGCGATAGGGTCCTGAGCGTTTTTTTGCACCGATTTCTGCAGGGCGAGTAAAGCGGCGCCAAAATCGTTAATGTAATAGTAGCTAACGCCCAGTTTCTTGAAAAGGTACGCCGTTGTATCTCCCCGGTTCATGGCGTTAAGATAGTCCGCCGCCGCCTTATCATATTTCTGCAGCGAAAAATAAGCGTCGCCGCGAGCCAGCAGTAACTTCGGATTTGAGGGATAAACAGCCAGACCGGTATTGACAACGGGCAGCACCGACTCCCAGTCTTCCTGCTTTTTGAACTGATTGAACAAGAGAATGTAAATTTCCAGGTCTTCGGTATTCAGTTTTAAGGCTTTTTCCAAATATCGGACAGCCGATTTGTGATTGCCTAACTTTGCGGCGCATTTTCCCGCCTGTTTGAGAAAATAACTGTTTACCGGATTTTCCCGGATTAAGCTGCGGTAAACCGGCAGCGCCAGTCGGTATTTTCCCTGTTGAAAATACAAACGCGCCAACTGTATCCGGGCTGAAATATTTGCAGAATCCGATTGCAGCGCTTTTAGCAGCGCCTTTTCCGCAGCCGGATAACGCCCGGCTTGAAACAGAGCCTTTCCCAGCGCGACGCCAATCCGAACGTCCGCGGGATCGAGCTCCAGCGCTTTGCTAAAAGCTTCTGCCGCCTTATCATATTGCCGCAGCGACTGATAAGCCGCGCCCAAAAGCCGATACGCCCGAACATTTTGCGGATCGTCCGCGATAAGGGTAGTTAGTTTTTGAACGGCTTGATCGTACTTGTTTTGCAAAAGCAGATCCATGGCTTGCGTTAAAGAGGTGTTATCTCCCGGGCGCGCTAAAACAATTGTCACACTAAGCAACACAAACAAATAAAAAAATCCGTTAAAACGTTTCATGGCGGTAATCCTGTTTTTAAACGAACTTTACGGTTAGTTTATCCGGTTGTTACTATACTATCATTAGAATAATTGTTTTTTGCAGAATTTGTTAAGGGTATCAACTCTAAAAAGTTAGTATTTGTCATTTCGATGAGCGCAGCGTTGAGAAATCTTTTATTTTTGTCGGAGTTAAAAGATTTCTCTCCCGCATTGGCGGGATCGAAATGACAGAACACGATTTTTAGAGCGGACTCAATAATGACTAATGTGTTATCGCCGTCATCACTTAAAATCTTTAATCGGACCTCAAAAAGATGGCATTTTGTTACTTTTCATTAAGCGGCTTCTCCGGTTACTTTTCGTTAAACGTTAAGCGAACCTCTTCAAATCCCTTAACACGGTAGCTTGTGGTCACGGCTTTCTGTTTCTGATAATCTTTTGTCTTACTCATCACGCATCACGCCTTGTTACTCTCCGCTCCCTGAGCCTGTCGAAGGAAAGCTGTCGAAGGTAGCACATCTATCCAACCTGTTACTTATTTCTCATCACGCATCACGCCTTGTTACTCTCCGCTCCCTGAGCCTGTCGAAGGGAGCTTGTCGAAGGGAGCCCGTCGAGTCACCCCGTTATTTGTACACTCGTTACTCGTCACTTGCCCCTTGTACCTTGAAACGGCGCGGGAAGAATTAACTCATTCGTCCAGAACCATCGAAAGACCAATGCGTCCGCGTTCCGGATCGATCGAAACCACTTTAACGTCCACCACATCGCCCACGGCAACCACTTCCATGGGATTTTTCACGTATTTTCTGGACATTTGACTCACGTGAATCAGACCGTCCTGTTTTACGCCGATATCCACAAACGCTCCGAAATCCACCACATTGCGCACCGTGCCTTTAAGCACCATGCCTTCGCGCAGGTCTTCCATTTTCAGCACATCGCTTTTGAAAATAGGTTTCGGCATTTCGTCGCGCGGATCGAGACCCGGTTTTTCCAGATTGTCGAGGATATCGTTGAAAGTCGGTTCGCCGATGTTCAATTCTTCCAGCAGGGCTTGCAGATCGATATTTTCCTGCTTTAATTTTTTGCGTAATAATTTGCCTCCCTCAGCCAAATCCTGAATTTCAAACTTTTTCAGTAATTTGCGCGTCGCTTCGTACGATTCGGGATGAATGCTGGTATTGTCCAGGGGATTATCGCCGTCCGGGATGCGCAAAAAGCCCGCCGCCTGCTGGTAGGCGATTTCGCCGATGCTGTCCACCTTTTTCAGTTCTTCGCGGTTGCGGAAGGGTCCGTGTTCATCGCGGTATTTGACGATATTGGAAGCCGTGCGGCTGGTCAATCCGGAAATGTATTTGAGCAGCGAAGCCGAAGCCGTGTTGACATTGACTCCCACCATGTTTACCGCCGACTCCACAACCTGATGCAGCGCTTCCGCCAACTTCTTTTGATTGACGTCGTGCTGATACAAGCCCACGCCGATGCTTTTGGGATCGATTTTGACCAACTCCGCCAGAGGGTCTAACAAACGCCGGGCAATGGAGATATTTCCGCGCATCGAAGCTTCCAGATCCGGAAATTCCTTCTGGGCAACTTTGGAAGCCGAATACACCGATGCTCCCGCCTCGTTAACGATTACGTATTCCACCTTGCGTTCGTCTTTCATTTCGCGGATCAATTCAGCCACCATCATTTCGGTTTCGCGGCTGGCGGTGCCGTTCCCGATGGCTATCACATCCACGCCGTGTTTATTAATCATTTCCCGCACAATGCTTTTTGCTTCCATATAACGATTCTGCGGCGGATGCGGGTAAATGGTCGTTCCTTCCAGATACTTTCCGGTTTGATCGATAACCGCCACTTTGCTTCCCGTTCGGAAACCGGGGTCGATTCCCATAATGATCTTTCCCCGAACCGGAGGCTGCAAAAGCAGATTCTTTAAATTTTGGGCGAAAATGCCGATGGCGTGTTCGTCGGCTTTTTCCGTTAACGCCGAACGCACCTCGCGCTGAATGGACGGAAAAATCAAACGGTTGTAGCTGTCTTCAATCGCCTTGCGCAGGTAATCAATAAAAACCGAATCTTCGTTTTTGATGTACAAATCTTCGATCAAGGCTATCATCTTGGGCGTTTCCACGTCAATGCTTACTTTAAGCACCCCTTCGTTTTCGCCGCGGTTAATCGCCAGAACACGATGCGGAGGGATAGCTGACACCGGCTCCGTGTATTCGTAATACATTTCGTAAGGTGTGCGTCCTTCGGCGTGTTTTTTCTCGCTCTGCAAAAGTCCCGTTTTAAAGGTGGCTTCGCGGATGAGTTTACGCACATCGGCATCGTCGCTGATGACTTCCGCCACAATATCCATGGCGCCCGTTAAAGCCTCTTCGATTGTGCTGACCTGTTTTTCTTCGTTCACGAACTTAACGGCGTATTCTTCGGCTGAACCTTCGGTGATTTCCTGTTTGAGAATCATCTCAGCCAGGGGTTCGAGACCCTTTTCTTTGGCTACGGTGGCGCGGGTTCGTTTTTTGGGTTTGTAGGGCAGATACAGGTCTTCCACTTCCTGCAATTTGACCGCTTTTAAAATTTTTTCTTTTAACTCCGGCGTCAGCTTACCCTGCTCTTCTATGGATTTGAGGATGGTTTCCTTACGCGCTTCCAGAGCCCGCAGATATTGAATGCGCTCCTGAATGGCGCGAATCTGGTTTTCGTCCAGCGAGCCGGTAACTTCTTTACGATAACGGGAGATGAAGGGCACGGTGTTTCCCTCGTCCAACAGATCGATGGTGTTTTTAACCTGAATGGCTTTTAACTTTAATTCTTCGGCAACTAATTGAATAATTTCGATTTCGGTCATGAATTCCTCTGAAATTTAATTGTTAAACTGTGTTTTTAATAGCAGACCTAATTTAAAAAAATGTTTGATTCATGCAACGTAAATTTTATTTCGGGTTTTGACAAACTGATAAAATATTGATATTTTTCCGTTTCAACAAGGGAGATTTAACATGCGCGAACTGGTTAAGGCGTTTAAGGCGCTTTCGGACGGCAACAGAATCAGAATTTTAAAGATGCTGGAAGCCCGTCCCTTGTGCGTTTGCGAAATCACAAGCGTGCTGGGTTTAGCCGCTTCCACGGTATCCAAACATCTTTCCGTTTTGCGCGAAGCGGGATTTATTTCGGACAAAAAAGAGGGCAAGTGGGTGACCTATTACCTTAACCGTCAAAACACCGATGAATATGTGAGTAAATTATTATCCCTTATTCGCGTTTGGCTTCCCGATGACAAGACAATAGAAGAAGACAGAATAAAAGCCGGGCGTATCGACCGCGAACAGGCGTGTAAGGTTTAGCGGCGGTTTTAGTGAATTAATGGTTTAAATCCTTCTTATTTTATTCAAAAAATAAACTTTTGAACAGTAAAACATTTCGAGGCATTCAAACGGTTTCGCAAGTAAACTTATATTCAGGTTTAATATTGAGCCTTTTCAATCTTTTATAGATAAACTAAAAACACACTTTTTGGATGACTATGTCAATGCCAAATTTCAATCCCTCTTAGGTAAACTAAAAACTAAATGTTCTCCAGGATCAGCATCAGCCTGCTTTGCATAAGGAGCTGGTTTTA
>JAADIP010000205.1 GCA_013151275.1 Calditrichota bacterium
GTTTTAAATCTGCGGACGCGTTCCGGAGACGCGGGATTCCACTTTTGATAAAGCGACCCTTCGTCCCAGGGCGTTCCGTTAAATTCCCATTCCGGAAACCACAACTCCTCGGTGGCGCCGTACATGCTTACCTGTTCAAACACCCCGTCATGGGAAACCAGACATTTAAAAGGATTCTCATCGCCTTCGATCCAATTGATCATAAAACCGCCGTAAGAAGCGCCCGCGGCGCCGACGCGATTTTTATCGATGTATTTGTAATTATTAAGTACATAATCGGTGCCGATCATTATGTCCCGATAGGGCGCGCCGCCCCAATCTTTGGACACAGCGTTGGTGAATTCCTGTCCGTAGCCGGTGCTTCCGTGAAAATTGATCATAAACACCACATATCCGGGCGCGGCAAACATTTGATAATTCCAGCGGTAATGAAACTCGCGCTCCCACGCGCCCTGGGGACCGCCGTGAATCAATTCGATGGCGGGGTAGGTCTTACCCTCATCAAAGAACGGGGGACGCATCACGTAGCCGTGTACGCTGTCTCCTTTGGCTCCCACAAAGGCGAAGGGTTCCAGTTCGGGTAATTCCAACTGGTCCAACAGTTCCTTGTTCACAAAAGTCAACTGCTCGCGCTTGCCGGATTTTAAATTGTAACTGAACAGTTCGTAGGGCATGGCTTCGTTTTGCTCGCGAAAAACCAACGTGCGGTCATTGGCGAATTGCACGTCCGCAACCGTGTGACCCTTCAGAACGGGACGAATCCGCGCTTTTTTAATATCCACTTTGTAAATACTCACCGTGCCTCGCTCGGCGCAGGTAAAATAGATTTCTTTTTTCTTGGGATGCCAGAATATCGAACTTACCGAAAGATTAAAACCTTTGGTTAATTCACGGGTTGTTTTTGTTTTGCGATCATAAAGCATGATGCGCCGGCGATCGGCTTCAAAACCGGGATGCTCCATGGAAAGATAGGCTAAATATCTGCCGTCCGGCGAATAGGCAGGATTATTGTCATTGCCTTTATTTTCCGTAAGTCTGGTCGTTTGTCCGCTTTTAATATCGTAAACAAAAAGATCGTTATTGGTGCTTGCCGCTACTATCGGATCCGTGTTGCGGACGAAACAGATCTCTTTGCCGTCCGGCGAAAAAACATAATCATGCTGCCCGCCCAAATCCAGCGGCGGCGTGTCGTAATCGCCGGGCGTCACGTCTTTAATAACCTTGCCGTCCGAAGCGGCTAAAAACACATGGGAACGTTTGCCTTCCAGCCAGCGGTTCCAGTGCCGGTAAAACAGTCCGTCAATAATGCGCGCCTTGACCTTACTGTTTTTCACAGAATCCGTCTTTTGTTTAATGCACTCGATGGTTTCGCATTCCGGATACACCTCGCTGACGAACAACAGGCGATCGGCTTTGGGACCGATAACCGCGTTACTCGCTCCGGCTACAAAATCCGTTACTTTAACCGCTTCGCCTCCGCTTAAATTAAGCTTCCAGATTTGTCCTCCGCGATTGAAAAGGAGGTATTGTCCGTCGGGCGACCATACCGGATGGCTGCTCGATTTTTCATCAGAGGTTAGTCGGCGTAATTCTTTGGTTTTAAGAGAATAAAGAAAGATATCGGTTTTATACGAATTTTCATCGATATTCGGCGTGGTTAAACAGAAAGCGACTCTGTCTCCGGAGGGGCTAACCGCAACGGAATGCAGGCGTTTCATGGAAAAGAAATCTTCAAAAGTAATAGCTCGTTTATTTTTGGCGAACAAAGCGCCCGAAATCAGAAAAACAATCAATATTAATTTAAAAGATCTGTACATCGTTAACCTCCGTTATTGTTCGATCTTCGATTTGGGAATAACTTTGTCGGGTGTTGATTTCAACTTCGGACCTTTTTTGTATTCTTCGATGATTTCCATAATTGCCGGACTGTTGGGAATGCTGTCGTCCAGAAGTATTAATTCGTTCTTAAAAGAATCAAGCTTCTTTTCCTTAAAATTTAATGTCGCCTTTCCCAGTCTGAATGCGTTGCCGTCGGTTTGAACAAGATAAGCGTTTTCAACTTTCAACACCGAGTCGATCATCTGTTGCGTATGTCCGCTGACGATCAAACCGATTTGCGGGAACTGTTCGGCAAACTTTTTGTTTTTTGACAAATCTCCGTGCGCCAAAAGAATAATAAAATCGGATTTTGCCTGCAATTCTTCAATCACCGGTTTAAGCGCTTTTACCGGATTCAGAAAGGTAAATTTTCCTTTGGATTTGACCCACAGCCAGTTGGCAAGGCTGGAGTCAATAGCAGCCGTAATCCCGATTTTCACTCCGTCAAATTGTTTGATGATGTAAGGTTGCCCGAAAGTCAGTTCCATGTATTGAATATTCGTATTGACGAGATTGCCCAGAGTAAAAAAATTGGAAATTAAAAATTTAGGACCCTCGACAAAATCACGATCTCCAAGCGCAACGGCGTCGTATCGCATTACCTGATAAGCGCGAATGATATTTTCGTGCCGCCACCGTTTAGGACGACGATCAAATAAATCGCCGGCATCGAGGAGCAATACGTTCTTGTATAAATTCCGAATGCTGTCAATAACTGTCGCGCGCTTCTCCAAAGCGCCATAGGGATTCTTATGTCATATACAGTTTTCCAGATTTCCGTTCGTATTATTGGAATAAAGAACCACCACTTCCGCGCCGTCGATAAAACCAAATAAGCCAAACAACAAAAATAAACCGAGGATGTATCGCATAATTTACTCCGTAATTAATTGTTACCCTGATTTCAAAAATAAGAATGACCAAAGGCGCTCCGGCAATCCGCAATTTGTGAATGTTGCAAAGACAAAAATACAAACAAAGGAGCGTCTTTCAGGTTAAGAACAAAAATAAGCCTAAAAAGAATAAAAATAAAGTAAAAAGCATAAAAACCTCATTCAATATATTAACACTGAAATCCCTGGTTTTTTGGCAGAATCTGTTAGGCGTTAAGGTGTAAGGGTGTAAGGGTTAAGAGTTAAGGGTTAATGGTTAAGCGGAACTGGTTTCTGGTTACTTGTCCTCCGCTCCCTGAGCCTGTCGAAGGGAGCCTGTCTATTTACTTTGTCACTCATTACGCACTACGCATCACGTCTATTTTACTTGTAATTTATTGTTTTGTTTCAAGTTAAAGACCCCCCTTTTAATTTCCCCCCTTCGAACGCCGAAGGCAAGGGGGGTCTTATTAATCAAACCGCACAGTATCTGAATTTCAGAATATTCCTCATTAACAAAGTTTGGTTTTTAATTTCTGTCATTCGGTCATTAGAATTTGTTTCGGATTTCGATATTCGAATTTCGGATTTACGATTGATGATTTGACTTTAAGTCCGCTTTTTACCCTGTAACTTTGTTACTTTGTTACTTTGTCACTTGTTACTTTAATCTTGAAAGAACTTTAATCTTTCGTCTTTCATCTTTTTTCTTAATCATTAAGTATCACGACAGTTCGTTAAGAGTGTAAGGGTTAAGGGTTAAGCGTACTTCTCCGGTATCTCGTCACTCATCAC
>JAADIP010000015.1 GCA_013151275.1 Calditrichota bacterium
TAATTTATCCCGTGCAGACGGGAAGGGGGGAACGCCGAAGGCAAGGGGGGTCTTATTAATCAAACCGCATAGTATCTGAATTTCAGAATATGATACTATATCAAATCCCGTCTTCACGGGACAGGTTCCCAAAATTCAAATCACCAAAATAATTAGAACCCGACTTTACCAACCAACTATGTATCTATGTTTTGAATTTCTAACATTTGTATTTTGAATTTGTTTCGTGCTTCGATATTCGAATTTCGGATTTATTATTTTCTTCTACAGCCCACTCGTTACTTGTAACTTTGTAACTCTGTCACTCTGTAACTTTGTCACTTTGTAACTCATCACGCATTACGCGTCACGGCTTTCCGCTTTCTGATAACCTTTTCTTTTGTCTTATTTCTTTAATCTTGTAAGGACTTTTAAGAACTTTAATCTTTAAAACTTGTCTTTTACCTTGCCCCGGGCACAGCTCCGCCACGTCAATTACATCTGCAAAATTTTACAGATGCAACAAATACCTGCAAACACTTTAATATAGTTATTTAAATACTTTAAAAAAAGATTAAACCAAAGATTAAATTAAATTTGAAGCTTACTAAAGCATATTCACCACATATTGTTCCCGCTTTTTTGAATGGATAGATTTTACATTAAATTGATGATTTATGCAAGTACTTTTTTAACATTTTTTTTGATTTTTTTTCAAACCCGGCATCGACTAAAACCGTCACCCGAAGCATACTTGAGTGTAAGGGTTAATGGTTAAGCGGACCCCTTCAACTACCTTAACACGGCAGATTGCTGTCACAGCTTTCTGCATTCTGCTTTCCGCTTTCTTTCTGACACTCATTTTTTTCTCTAAATTAAACACACAAACTCGTCACTTTGTCACTCGTTACTCATCACGCATTATGGGTTTATGCTTTCTAACAATCTTGCTGCTCTCTCACTTAGTTACTGATCCGTTAAGCGCTAATCAGCATGGTATCCCGGAGCTGGTGAACCTCTTGCAAATTATTTAACTAAGCGGCAGAAGTATATTCGATAAAACCCATACTAATTCCATCAGAGAGCGCCTTATGAACTAATTTTTCTACATTCTTCGATGTCTCTATATCTATAGATTCTTCTCCGCATTGTTCACAAATTAGAGCAGGAACATCTTTTACAACTAAAATTCGATTTGATCCCATTTGAAATGTGAGAACAGTTTTACCACTTTTAAGCTCCGATTTACAAAACGGACATTTCATCTCACTATCCTTTTTGTGAATGTTTTATCCCATTTATTTTTATCTGGTTCATAAACTGTAATTATCCAAATATATCTTTCTATATCATCTACTGCAATTAAAACATGAAGAGGTCTTTTATTTAACGCAAATCCCAATAGAAGATAACTTGTTAACGGCTTATCTTCAGGATATGATTCTATAATTTTGCAATTCTTTAACGCTTGTTCGATTTCATTTATTGCAATATTTCTCTCAATACTTCGAATAAATGCATGTTTTTTAAAACGAATTCTATCTTCAGATGAATATTCTTTAATAATGCTAAGTATATCCTTATTCATTAGTTAGAATTTTCGAGTTGTTTAATCATTTAATTGAGAAAATTAAAATTTGATTCTATTATTCAACTATTATTCAACTATCCTGATTTAGTTAACCTTTAGATATTAATTTTAAGCAGCTGCTCAACTATTTCGGCTTAGAGTTTATGGTTTTTTAGAAATATTGTATTTATCACTTTGTCACTCCCCGTACATCATCTTCCATGCCTCAGGCGCAAGCATGATTAACATGCGATGGGTCAATTCAATAAATCGGATATCGTTTCGTTCTCCTGTGTACAACCATCCAAGCACTTCTCTGAATCTGCGTAATTCTTTTAAACCACCGCTCCATTTAGGATCAGCCGAAGTTAAATCCGTCAACTCAAAAGCCCGTTCATAACACTCTTTTGCAGCCGCTTCTTTATTCTGCCGAATTAAATTTTTTGCCCGATTCAACTTGTTCGCAATCATCAGAACCTATTGTGCTTTGGAAAAAGAAAACCACCTTTGTTCGCTTAAATTCCTGTGTAACTTTAAGGCATACATATTATAGAATTAAATTTTTAATGATTGTTTCAATCCTTTCCCGCGTTTCAGGATTTTCTATTTCCATAGAACGATTACTCTGAGCGGGTCGAATATTAATAAATGCGGTATATTCTGTTAAATACTTTTTTTCGTCTTTAATCAAATTTGCGCCCCATAAATCTTCATCTTCAGACCCGTCTTCGCTTGTCACTTTGTCACTCATTACGCATCACGCATTACGGCTTTGTTACTTTCATCTTTCATCTTTCATCTTTCTTCCTGCCCCGGGCACAGCTCCGCCCCGTCACTTACATCCGCTTTAAAAACGAATGCAAACCATTGAAGCGACTTCCTTATCCTATGGTCTGTAATGATTACAAATTTTCAAACGACTTTCAGATTCCTAAAACGAAAACGCTTATTACAGACTTCCGATTCCCTGTTTCGACTTATTCACTTACTTTTTTATCTTCCGACCAGTCCAGACACTTTAAAACATTCGGCTCGATTTCCCTGTATCGCCAGCCGCTTTTGGGACAAACCATAATTCCCTCCGCGTCCGGTTCGGGTAAACGTTCGCCGTGGCGACTAACCCAAGCGATGCGTTTAGCGGGAACACCAGCCATCAACGCGTAATCGGGCACGTCTTTTGTAACCACCGCTCCCGCCGCAATAAAAGCAAATCGCCCGATTGTATGTCCGCAAACGATGGTGGCATTAGCTCCGATTGACGCGCCATGCTTTACCAACGTCTTTACATAAAAATCGGCGCCGCGCTGCGGAAACTCACACCGCGGATTAATAATATTGGTGAACACCATCGAAGGTCCGCAGAAAACATAATCTTCCAGCTCCACGCCTTCGTAAATGGAAACGTTGTTTTGAATTTTACAATAATCGCCTATTGTCACATTATTGCCCACATTCACATTTTGACCGAAGGTACAGAATTTCCCGATCTTCGCTCCGCTCTGCACGTGTGAAAAATGCCAGATTTTAGTCCCTTCGCCAATTTGCACATTGTCGTCAACATACGAAGACTCGTGAATGAAAAATTTTTTACCCATGCAATCGATCCTTTCCGCAAGATAGCTTTTTCGTTAAGCGTGTAATAGTTAAGGGTTAAGCGGCTTCTCCGGTCACGCGGCACTGGTTGCTGGCTGCTGGTAACTTTGTTACTTTGTTACTTTGTTACTCATCACGCATTACGCATCACGCATTACGTCTTTCCGCTTTCCGACAGCCATTTACTTTAAACCCTTATACCCTTACCCCCCTCTTTCATTTCCCAATAACACTCTGCAAGATCGGGTGCACCTTTTCCTTATCTCCGGAGGTTACCCGGGCGTGCCGTATGCGATAGGCTAATTCAATGGAAGGTCGCGCGTCTTCGATTCCGTATCCCTTTCCCGCCAGAATATCCTTATAGACTTCGGTGTGCAAATCCGTAAATCCGCCTGAAA
>JAADIP010000048.1 GCA_013151275.1 Calditrichota bacterium
CGAAATTTATGTTGACAACTGGTCGCCGGGAAACGGAACCCGCATAAACGGCACAGACGACTTTCACAGTTACTTCATCGTCTTAAATCTGAAAGGCGAGCTTTTATACAGAGAAACAATCGCCAGCGAAAACGGAACCATGATTAATTTATTTTATTCGGATAAAAATACAAATCTCCTGCTTTACACTGCGGTTCATACTGCAAATTTAAATTTCTACGAAGAAGACAAACTGATTAAATGGGATCTTCTGGGGGAAAACCAATATGTTAAAGAACACACCAATACCGAATTTCAATTTAAGGACCTTCGCGGAGTCGCCCTTTTGCTCTACAGAGGAATCCCTCATATCTTCGCCGTTGACGGCAACGAACGTTTGGCTCTTTTCGATTCGGTTCTTACCTTTAAAAAAGTTTTTCCTGTCAAACAAAAGCTCTCAGTCTATTTAGGATCGTTCGATCTGAATCAGGACGGGAAAAAAGAACATTTGTGGAGTACTCCCGGCGATACGGCAATTATTCTGGACGAATCGTTTAAACCCATAGCCTCCATCCCGAATGTCAGGAAAGTGCTTCGTGTTCAAAGAGGGAGACTTGAACCCGCAAATTATGCCATAATGACCACAAAAAAGGAATTGTACGAAATCGCCTTGCGCCGCGTATCGGTCTTTCGACAATTGAGAACAAATTTATTTTCCAATCACGTTATCGTCTTTTTGATCCTCGGATTTATCGTTATTTTATTATCTTCTTATTATTTTCAACCGTTCACCTGGCTCAAAAATCGTATTTTTTATTTTAACGATTCATTGTCCGCGATCATGGTGCTTAATCGCAAGGGTCAAATAGCGGCATTTAACAAACGACTGGAACAATTGATATCGCAGGAAGAGCAAACGATTACCGGGAAAATGCTGAAAGATGTAATAGCGCCCGGCTCGTATTTCAACTCCCTTTCTGATTGGATTAACAGACAACTGAAAAACAAAAAAAACGGACAGGCGCGTTTAAAACTGCAATCAAACGGGAATGAACAAATCCTTAATGTTTCGCTGGAACTATTGTACAACAGCTTTAAGAGATTCATGGGCGCTTTGGTCATCATCAATGATGTCACTCCCAATATTCAGGCGCAGAAAACCGCTTCGTGGATAACCATCGCCCAGAAACTGGCGCACGAAATAAAAAATCCGTTGACAACCATTCGTCTTTCCCTGCAACGTTTAAAAATGGAATACGAGAGCGATCCGCAAGAGAAAAAGCGTTTTTCCGGTTTGGTGGAAGGAAGTTTAAAAGAATCCAACCGCATTCGTCGGGTTGTCGATGACTTCTTGCGTTTTTCTCAGATTGAATCCCGTCAACCAAAATCATTACAGCTCGATCAGGTTTTGGCTGAATTTTTGCAGCGATATTCTCTGAATCTGCCGTCCGGTATCGAAATAAGAAAGGAAATACAACCCGATTTACCGTTTATTAAAGCGGACCCGACGCAAATGCTGAACCTGTTCACAAATCTGATCGACAACGCCGCGCAGGCTATTGAACCGCCGGGAATGATCACAATCAAGATCAATTACATCGAAAAGATTCATGCCGCGCCGCTGGAGAGAATCGATAATTTTATTCAAATTGAAGTCAGCGACACCGGAGTGGGAATGACGGAAGAGCACCAGCAAAAAATCTTTAACCCTTTTTACTCCACAAAAGAGGGCGGATCAGGTTTGGGCTTGGCGATTGTAAAAAAAATCGTCGAGGATCATAACGGACAAATCGAAGTTTTCAGCCGGAAAAATCTCGGCACACATATAACCGTTTTATTACCGATCCATAATGAATAGGATTGCCAGATGAACGATAAACCCACTATTCTGTTAATTGACGACGAAGAACGCATCCGCACCGTACTGTCCGATATTTTAAGATTAAAAGGATACGAAACGTTAACCGCCGAAAGCGGGAAACAGGGTTTGAAAATATTCAAAGAACAGCATATAGATTGCCTGCTTCTGGATTTGATTTTACCCGAAGAAAACGGACTCGATATTTTAAAACAGATCAGACAAACCGCGTCGAATGTGCCCGTGATTATGATTACCGCTTTTGGCTCCATACCCATAGCCGTGGAAGCCATCAAGCAAGGGGCTTATGATTTTGTGGAAAAACCGCTGGACGTCGATCGTATTCTGGTGGTCATTAAAAACGCGCTGGAAAAATTTCAACTGACTCAGGAGAACATCAGGCTGCGCAAAAACATCCTCGACCGTTACCGAATGGTCGGCAAAAGCGCCGCCATGCTTCAGGTGTTTGAACAGATTGACGCTTTGGCTCCGCAGGAATGCAATGTGCTGATCACGGGAGAAACGGGCACGGGTAAAGACCTGATCGCCCGCTGCTTTCACAATTTAAGTCCGCGTATTTCCCAGCCTTTTGTAAAAGTGAATTGCGCCGCCATTCCCTCGGAGCTGCTGGAAAGCGAGCTGTTCGGATACCACAAGGGAGCTTTTACCGGAGCCGTACAGACCAAAATAGGACTTTTCGAATCCGCTAATTTCGGCACGCTCTTTTTGGATGAAATCGGCGAACTTCCCCGACCCTTGCAGGCTAAGATGCTGCAAGTCCTCGAAGAGAAAACCTTCTTCAGATTAGGCGAAACCGTTCAGCGGAAAATCGATGTGCGCGTGATTGCAGCCACAAACAAAGATTTAAAAGAAGAGGTGGAACAACACCGTTTTCGGGAGGATCTTTTCTATCGACTGAACACCGCGGTTATTCATCTTCCGCCCCTGCGCGAGCGCCGCGAGGACATTCCCGAGCTGATCGATTTTTTTCTGCCTTTGCTTTGCGACGAACTAAAAATCGAGCATAAAGCATTAACTCCCGAAGCGATCCATTTGTTGATACAACACGACTGGCAGGGCAATGTGCGCGAATTAAAGCAAAAGCTGCTGCAAATGCTTATTTTTTCGCAGGGCAAAGAGCTTGACGCGGTTTATGTGCGCGAATGGCTGGATAATAATAAAAATGTCGAGACGCTTTCGACCACGTTGCGAATTGCCCGCGAAAACTTTGAAAGGGATTATATTCATCAGGCGTTGCTTGCCCATCATTGGAACATACCAGCCACTGCAAATTACCTTGGCATCGAGCGCACCAATTTGTACCGCAAGATCAAGCAACTGGGGATAACCCAATCGTGATATCCGCGTTAAGATGATCGCTAAATTCCCGTTTTAATTCAGCCCAATTTGTTGTAAAAATGATATTAATAACCGCCTTTCCGTTGCGTAATTGATACAATTCTTTTCGTTTTTCTAATTCCCCCACCCATCCCCCATTCTCCTTTGCATTGTAAATGAACTTTCGTTATATTTCGTCAAACAACGAAATATTAAACCGGAAACGCAGTTGCGCCGACCGGATTCTCAGGAGCATTTATGACGCGTATTCTAATTCTCTGTACCGGCAATTCCTGCCGCAGTCAGATGGCGGAAGGATTTCTGAAATCATTCGATCCCTCTTTGCAAGTCTATTCCGCCGGCCGCCGGAACAGATCCATCGACTCAAATTCACCCCAAAGCCGTGCAGGTGATGAAAGAAGCGGGCATTGATATTTCCGACGGATACCCCAAAAACGCGGATCAATTCGTCGATCAATCGTTCGATTATGTAATTACAGTTTGCGACAACGCCAGAGAAACCTGTCCGGTGTTTACGGGCAAGGTTAAGGAACGGCTCCATCTCGGATTTGAGGATCCCGCCGAAGCCCAGGGAAACGAAGAAGAGGTTCTGGCAATTTTCCGCCGCGTCCGCGATGAAATCAAAGAACGGTTTTATCAATTCTATCGCGACAAATTAATCAAAAGAAAAACAATTTAATACAACATAGCCGGTTCTTCCGATTGCGAAAACCGTTCTTCGTTGCCCAACGTGTCGGCGTTAATTTTAAAACGTAAAAAATCAGAGACCAAAACGCGCCTGTTTCCGCCGGAATTTTGCCAGCTTTCCTTCTCAGCCTTTAAGATAAAAAGCATTCCGCGAGGCAAAGTCCCGGGTTGGTAGTCTGTTAAATTCAATATTTTAGTCAGAATTCAGGAGATTAAATATGACGGCATCCGTTACCAAACGACTTTCCTTTTTCGATCGCTATTTGACACTGTGGATTTTCCTGACCATGTTTGTCGGCGTGCTGATCGGATACGCATTCCCTTCCATCGGCGGATTCTGGGATCGGTTCAAATCCGGAACCACCAATATTCCCATCGCCGTGGGATTAATATTGATGATGTACCCGCCCTTGGCAAAAGTACGTTACGAAAAGCTGCCGACCGTTTTTCGCAATTTAAAATTACTCGCCCTGTCCCTGGTGCAAAACTGGATTGTGGGTCCGTTTGTGATGTTCTTTTTGGCGATTTTGCTGCTGCCCGACAAACCGGCAATGATGGTCGGGGTTATTCTGGTGGGTCTGGCGCGCTGCATTGCCATGGTATTGGTGTGGAACGATCTGGCTGAAGGAGACTCGGAACTGGCGGCGGGACTGGTGGCTTTCAACGCTATTTTTCAGGTGCTCTTCTATTCGGTTTACGCCTATATTTTTATCACTCTGCTGCCGCCTCTGTTCGGTTTGAGCGGAACCATCGTAAAGATTTCTGTCACGGAAATCGCCGTTACCGTTTTAATTTATCTGGGTATTCCCTTTCTTGCAGGATTGCTTTCCGGTTTGATTCTCCGGCGATTCGCGGGAGACGAATGGTACTTCGATCGATTTATTCCCAAAGCGTCGTTATTGACGCCCCTTGCTCTGCTTTTTACCATCTTTGTGATGTTTTCCTTAAAGGGAGAAAAAATCATTGAACTGCCCGTCGATGTTCTGCGCGTGGCAATTCCTTACGCCGTTTATTTTGCGTTCATGTTTTTTATTACCTTTTTTCTGGCAAAACGCATGGGCGCCTCGTATAAAAAAACCACGACCACGGCTTTTACTGCGGGAAGCAACGATTTTGAATTAGCCATTGCCGTGGCTGTCGCCGTATTCGGAGTCAATTCCGCAACCGCCTTTGCTACGGTGATCGGTCCATTGGTGGAAGTCCCGGTGTTGATAAGTCTGGTTAACGTGGCGCTTTTTTTCCGTAAAAAATATTTTCCCGCAGAATCTGAAGAGAACAAGGCGGATTTGAGCACGATTGGAATTCAGGAATAAGAAATTTCGTGATGCGTGATGCGTGATGCGTGATGCGTTTAAGGGATTTTCGTCTTTAAATCAATTTTCTTGACAAATCTGCTAAGGAACAGGTTTTCACAATTCAAATAACCAAAATATTTTCAGGATTTTCTCTGTTATTACTTTAATCTCCAAATTGTTTTGAATTTCTGTCATTCGGTCATTCGAATTTGTTTCGGATTTCGATATTCGGATTTCGGATT
>JAADIP010000031.1 GCA_013151275.1 Calditrichota bacterium
TATATTATAGGAGAGTTTAAGCCTGAAGAAATAAATAAATATGATTATGAAAGCGTTGGCTATGATGAATCTGTATTTCCCACAGGTGATTATTCTCATTCTTTGATTGATTTTGGTGTAGGGATTGTCTATAAAAAATATTGCGTAGATCTAACCACGCATTTTCAACTCGGAGATTTTGGCACATTTGATAATATATCCAAGATAAAAAAGAGTTTATTTACAATTGAAGTTTTATTTGGTTTATTCTTTTAACTTGTACACTAAGGAGAATAGAAACGATGAAAATTAAGATGTTAATAAAGACAATTGTAATAGTTTCTTGGTTATTTCATCAAGTTATTCGCAATTATACAATGGCGGTCATATTCCACCCTATAGTAGAATTGATTGGCATTCTGCAGGACTATTAAGCAGTACACCAAAGCAGGCAAATCGAATGTTTACGGCAACAGATTATAATATCAAACCGTCAAATAATGGAATCACTAATTCTAATGCATTAAATGATTTAATTAATAAAACAATTGGCAAACATTCGGATTTAGTATTAATTTATTTTCCTGCAGGTTCATATAATTTCAGTGAAACGATATATTTGAATCCAGACAATAACAATCTTGTTTTTCAGGGAGATGGCGCTTCAGTACTTTGTCACTCTGTAATCATGTTACTCTTCACACATTACGCTTTTTCACTTTGTTACTTCTGTCTTTCTTTGGGCTAAACAAGCGACCTCGGCAATTTTTTCCGGAGGTCCGAGGACAAAAAGCACATCGTTAGCAGAAAATGGCATGTTAACATCCGGATTGGACAGTATCTGTGAATTGCGCCGTATCGCCAGCACGGTAACGTCGTATTTTTTTCTCAGTTCAATTTCAGCCAGGCTCTTTCCCGCCAAAGGCGATCCTTCCGCAATCCGTAACGTGCTGACTTCAACATCGGAAAGTTGAAGGTGCAAATCGGACAATGAAGAAGATTCTTTTGCCAGACTGCGAAACATTTCGTAGCCGTCCGATCGTATTTCGGCGATTAGGGTTTCGATTTCATCTTTCGGGATGAGATATTTGGTCAGAACCCGGGTAAAAATTTCCACGGAAGTCTCGAATTCTTCCGGAATGACCTCGTCAGCGCCCAATTCGTACAAAGGCTTCATCTCCTTGAGATAGCGGCTGCGTACAATCAAATGAACCTTCGGATTAAGCCGCCGGATAGTCTCCACAATTCTGCGGGTTGAAGTGGGGTCATTAATTGCAATAACAACCACTCTCGCCTCTTTGATGTTGGCGTGCTGAAGAACGACCTCCTGTGTTGAATCGCCGTAATAAATGGGTTCGCCCTTTGCCTGTTCGTTTTTCACCGTTTCCGGGTTCACTTCAACGATTACATAGGGGATACCCGATAGCCGGGCGGCTCGCGCGACATTTCTGCCGTTAACTCCGAAGCCGATGATAATGAGATGGTCTTTTTTGCTTTCAATCTTTTTCTTAGGTACGGGATGGAAACCCGCCTTTAATTTTTTGGGCAGCGGCAGCCACAAAACCGCATTGGCTATGCGCGGCGCCAGAGCTATGATGAACGGCGTCGCCGCCATGGTAAGTATGGAAAAGGCTAAAAACGTCTGATAAGTATTTCCCGTAAGCAAACCGTGCTCAACGCCGGATCTGGACAAGATGAAGGAAAACTCGCCCACCTGACTGAGTCCAAGACCCACCAGGATCGCGGTGCGCAACGGGAGTCCCAATAAAATTACCGCAAAAAAGGCAACGGCGGTTTTTAAAGCCAGCACTCCCAGAGCGATCAGCGTAATGGTTCCCGGCTGCCGGAAAAGAAAGCCGATATCCAGCAGCATGCCGATGGAAACAAAAAAGAAGCTTGTAAAAACGTCGCGAAAGGGCAGAATATTGCCGAGCGCCTGATGACTGTATTCGGATTCGGAGATAATCAATCCCGCTAAAAACGCACCCAGGGCAAGGGATAGCCCGGCTTTATAAGTGAGCCACGCCACGCCAAAGCATATTAAAACAATGCTTATTAAAAAGATTTCCTGATTGCGCGTCTTTGCGATTTGATACAATACATGGGGCACAATCCATTTTGTACTGATCATCACCAGCAGGATGATGCCGATTCCTTTAGCCAGAAGAATGAGCGCGGTTTCTCCTAAATTCCCCGTTGCGCCGGCAAGCAGCGGAGTGATCAGAATCATGGGAACAATGATGATGTCCTGAAAGATCAGGATGCCCAGCATCGTGCGCCCGTGCGGAGTATCGACTTCGGCTCTTTCCTGAATGAGTTTAAGCACGATCGCCGTGCTGCTCAAAGCCACGAGAAATCCGATGAAGATCGCCTTGCCGGAAGATTGACCGAGGCGTTGGGCGATGTACATCGTCGCCAGAAATGTCAACGATACCTGAAGCAATCCGCCCAGCAGAACGGACTTTTTGATTTGCAGCAGCCTTTCAAAAGAGAACTCGATGCCGATGGTGAAAAGCAATAACACAATACCGATTTCAGCCAGGATTTCAACTTCGTGAACAGCCTGAACCAGAGCAAAACCGTAAGGACCCACCAATATTCCCGTGAGTAAAAATCCCACAACCGAGGGAATGCGAAGTCGGTGGCAGATAAAAAGAACGGCAATAGCCAGTCCGAAAATAATGACAATGTCGTTTAGTAAAGGAATTTCCATGTCCGCATCTACCTTTTGATTCATGTCGAAAAGATCAAAACAATAAGCTGCACAGCCTTTGAGACTGCGAACTGCCGCCGGATGCCTGACCTCCGGGCAGTTTACTTATTAATACGCCCTTTAGTCGAACCGCGTCCGTATTCTTCAGGATTTTCTTCTGAAGTTTAATATTCAATTCATTCGTCAAATTAAGAAGAAAACAATAAATTCACAAAAAAACGCTGAGCGCACGCCCGCTGTTGATCTGCGTTGTGCAGGATGTGCCTGACAGTTCTTCTTTTTATTCGTCGGCGCCTGCCAGATTGATTTTGTTTATTCTTTTATTTTAATAAAATAAGTTTTCTTTTCAGCAAAATTTGATTTGCTTTTAAAACACAAAAATATAATCCCGAGGACGCTAATCTTACAAAAATAACAAGTCACTTATTGATTGTTTTTAAACTTAATTTTCCGACGGGTAATTTTATGATTATCCTTTTTAGCGACGGGAATACTCTTTTCCCGCCGGGTCAATGATTTTTAACGATAAAGATATTTTAGTCGTTGTCTGTATTCAGCTTAAAAAAATGTTTTCCGGTAAACATTAGCGGCAGTAAAACACCTAGAAGGAAGACGATATTGATAACCACATTAAAGCCGACATGATAATTGACGGAGATAACCGTATCAATTATGAACCAGACAATAAATCCGGCGGCAATGCAGTTCCACGCCCAGCGCTCTTTTGCCTTAAACGGATAATATGCGATGAAAGATAGAAATACGCCCCAACCCGAAATCACCGCGCCCAGAACGCC
>JAADIP010000163.1:0-3261 GCA_013151275.1 Calditrichota bacterium
GGAAAACCCTGCGAAAGATTGACGGCTTTGTGCTCTTCCGCTAACTGTGTCATTACTGCAAAAACCGAAAGATTCAAATTCGGCATTTTGGACTTGACGGTTGGTTTCATCTATTCAATTTCCCCGGTCATGTTCCTGATCATTATCTCCCGCATGTATGCGCAACTGTCTGATGCGCGCCAGACTAACCACCAGCGCAAAGGAATAAAAGAACAGCCAAAATCCGGAAACACCGCGCAAATTGCTTCCCGTCCAGTTGGTGCGAATCATCATTCCCAGATTAACAACAGCATAAAACAGAAAAAAGCCGGTTATTCCCACCAGCCAATTGGGGGCATTTTGCGTGAGAAGCCTGACAGGATGCATTCCGAGTTCCGAATTCTGGATCTGCCTTAAAATTTTACTGCTAAACACCCAGGCTATGACCATTCCGGCGGTAAGCAGAACATCCAGAAAATAGGGAATTTTATGCATTCCCCAAAAAAGTAAAAGATGCACGATTAAAGCCGCTAAAAAAAGCACGCCCGAAAAAACGGCTAAATACTTTGGTTTTACTTGCATGATGAACCCGTTGTTTTTTTATTGGAATAAAATTAAGCACAATGATATTTCAAAACAAACTTTGACCGCAGATGACCACAGATAACCGCAGATTACGCTGATTTCACAGATTGCGCTGATTGGATTGAGGTGTTTTTGATTATCGGTGCTTGAAATTGGAGTGTATGTTTCTCTGGTTCGCTCTGAAAAACCTTTTTCTGTCATTTCGATCCCGCCAATGCGGGAGAGAAATCTATTAACTCCCACAAGAATAAAAGATTTCTCTTCGCTGCGCTCATCGAAATGACAATGACAGATCTTTTTAGAACAGACGAATTCAAATTTTTAATTAAATTTAATCTCTGTGGGCTTTGTGAATTCTTTGCGACCTTTGCGGTAAAATTATTTAACAGATTAATTTGAGAGTTTCCTTTTATTTTTAGCGCTTAAATAAGAGAATTTGCTTCCTTTTCAATTTCAATTATTTCATTATTCTCTGCGTACTTGTGGTTACTATTTTTAACATTACGCAAACAAATACTCCGCCGCGAACCAACGTTCTCTATTTTCTCTTATTAAAAAAATTGACTTTGGATTTTCAATATAATAAATTTTACTTGTTATATATGTTTAACAAATGTTGGCATAGCATCACTTTAACAATGCGCGATCTTATTTTTTAATAAGAAAAACGTTATTCTCTCCCGCAAAGTCTGGAGAGAATTACAAAATCGAATCGATGGTAAAGGTAGCGGAATGTTTTCGTCAGCAAAGAAAAACTTTTTTAAGTACCTTGTATTATTTGTTATCACTATTTTAATCGCTTCTATCCTCATTACCGTTTTTTTTATGCATTATCATATTCTGCCCAACGGGCGGATGATTTATCACAGCCACGCCCTACCGATTCATTCGCCATCAAAATCCGCTCATAAACACACACAACTGGAATATTTAAATTATTTTCTGATCACGGTCTTTAATTATTTTTTGATACAAATACTTTCGATCCGTTGTAAAACAAAACTGCTAATTTTTATTAGAAATCTTTTCAAAGCATTCGATCTTCAGGAAAAATTCTTCTTCCAATATCTCCGAAGAGCCCCGCCTTCATTAAATATTTAAAGAGTAATCGGGCATAATTGTTCTAATAAACTACGGATTTTCTATCCGCTAATTTTAACTAAGGAGATATTTAAAAATGCAAAATAAATTTGTGAAAATTTTCTATTTTTCCGTTATTTTTTTAACTATTCAAATCCACGCGCTGATTGCCCAAGGTTCAATTTCAGGATATGTATTTGATTTCGTAACAAAGGAACCTCTGCCGGGCGTTAATATCATACTCAAAGGAACCGAATTCGGAGCTTCATCGGATCAAAACGGACATTTCATGATTTCCGACATTCCCGAAGGAAAATATATCGTTTCCGTTCAGATGATCGGTTACCGGACGATAGAGACAAAAGTTTCCGTTAATTCATCAACCTCGGTTAAGTTAAACTTCAAACTGCAACCCGAAATAATCGAAGGCGACGCGATTGTGGTAACGGGAACAAGAATTCCCCGCTATCTCAAAGACTCCCCGGTTCGAACCGATGTGATTACCAGTCAGGAAATCAAACGCAGGAATCCTTCAAATTTTCTGGAAGCGACCCAATCAATAATCGGTATCGATCCGTCAATCGAATGTTCAATATGTAATGCGGCGAGCATATCTTTGCAGGGGCTGCCCGGACGATATACCCAGGTTCTTATTGACGGGATACCTCTGTTTAGCAGTCTCGGACAAACCTACGGTTATCTGGAACTGCCCGCGAATCTCATTGATCAACTGGAGATCATAAAAGGGGCGAATTCCGTTTTGTACGGAAGCGACGCCATTGCAGGAATTGTAAATATCCGAACCAAGGAGCCTTCTTTTATCCCGAGAATAAATTTTGACGCACAAATCGGGCAATACGGCGAAAAGAAGATCAACGGCAGCGCGTCGTTCAAACCGAGCGACGTCGGCATTCTTATTAACGGTGAATTTTACAATATTAAACCGGTTGACCGGGACAAAGACGGAATAACCGAATACGCCGGCAATACCAGATCGTTTTTAAATGGTAAAATGTCCTATCAGGCAGCCCCAAAAACGTATTTGACCGTTCGCGTCAGCGGATTAGCCGAAGAACGCCAGGGCGGAGCGGTTTCTTCGAATCATTCTTTTATCGAAACCCTGGATTCTCTGGTTTTCAGAAATTTCACCGAATCCATTCTTACCAAACGATTCGATATCGTATCGGAAATAAAACACGACCTCTCCCCGAACAGTCATTTATCCGTTAAATCCGCCTACACTTCGCACTTTCAGGATTCCGACTACGAAGGATTCGTGTATGTCGCCAATCAAAATTTAACCTACAATGAACTGCAATACGATCACAAATTTTCAGATAAGATTAACGTCGCCGGCGGTCTGTCTTATCGTACGGAAAAATTAGACGAAAATACCGCCATCCATCCTTACAATTATAAAACAGGGTCTTTGTTTTTTCAGTTCGATTACATTCCTTCTCCGGAAGCGGAATTTGTTTTGGGGCTTCGTTACGATCACCACAATATTTTCGGACATATTTTAACCCCATCATTTATTTTCAAAAGACAATTCGATTCTTTTTGGACATTCCGGTTTTCCTACGGACAGGGTTTTCGCGCGCCAACCACTTTTTACGA
>JAADIP010000163.1:3271-6758 GCA_013151275.1 Calditrichota bacterium
ACCGGCGCAAAATATAAGTACCACACCCGTTACCTGGCAGACAAAGCGGAAAGATCGAGTAGTTTTAATTTTTCTCTGGATTTTAGCAAAGTAAATCAAAATTTTTCCGTTTCCGCTTTTTATCATCAAATCGATAACTACATTAACGCCTATAACGATTATGTAACAAAAAGTTTTATTGTGGAAAACGTCGAAGCGCCGTCATCGATTTATGGGGTGGAAATCAATTACAGCAATATCTTTTTTAACAGCATCTATTTAACGCTTGGTCATATTTTCGAAAAATACAGACTGGCAAGCGGCGTGTTGGGTCATGCCCGCCCGGAACATAAATTTAAATGGTCGCTAAACTACGACGCCAAATCTTCCGGTATTTCCTTCAATTTGGACGGTCAAGTTACAGGACCGATGGAATTACGCAAAGTTTACAAAACAGCCTACAATAAAGACGGGTCATTAAAAAGAGAAAAATCGCCCGTATTTCTGGTGATAAACGCGGAAATTGCCAGATCGTTCGGTTCCTCCGTTCGTTTTGCCGTCGGCGCTAAAAATCTTTTTGATTTTCAGCAGACAGATGTGGAATCGCCCCTTATGTACGACCGCTGCGGAAATCTGGGCGACGTTATTTATATTTGGGGACCGCTGCTGGGCAGAAGAATTTACGCCCGTTGTACCGTCAGTCTGGAATAGTATTTTGCTCCGATCATCCGAATCGAGAAGTTTTACGAGGAATCCCTTTTCATCGGGGATTCCTCTTCAATTAACACTTAACGACAAGTGAGAATTAAGATGAAAGATGAAAGATTAAAGGTTGTCAGAAAGTATTAAAGCCGGTGATACGCAAATGGAGAAGCCCTCTTAACCCTTAACTCTTACACGCTTAACAGATTCTCCCAAAAAAGCAGGGATTTTAGTGTTAATATATTAGCGCTCCGTCAGCCATTGTTTGAACTCTTCGTATTTATTGGAAATCTTAATAGAAAATTTTTCTTTTTTCAGGCATTCGGCTAAACGTTCGGGAATCGGAACTTTTTCTCCGATGCACTCCTCCACCGCGGTTTTGAACTTAGCCGGATGCGCGGTTTCCAGAACGATTTTTTGCCAGGATTTGGCGCCCTCTTCTTCGACGAATTGCCGCAGGGCAAGAAATCCCACGGCTCCGTGCGGATCCATCAAATAATCGTAGCGCTTTTTTATCATCGAAATCGCTTCACGGGTCTGTTGATCATTAAAGCTCACTCCGTAAACGACCTTTCGAATACGCTCGGCGTCGCCGTCGAACAAATCGAGAATGCGGTAAAAGTTACTCGGATTACCCACGTCCATGGCGTTGGACAGGGTCGGGATTACCCGTCTTGGGGTAAATGTTCCTTTGCGCAGATATTCCAGAAAGACATCATTGGCGTTCATTGCCGCGACAAATCGTTTGATGGGAATTCCCATTGCCCGGGCGAATAATCCGGCGGTCAGGTTTCCCAAATTACCGCTGGGCACAGAGACCGCCAAAGAAGATTTTTTTTCCGGCAGCTGCGCCCAGGCATAGGCATAATAAAAAGATTGGGGAATGAGTCTGGCGATATTAATTGAATTGGCGGAAGAGAGATTAATCGTCTTTTTGAGGTCTTCATCCACAAAAGCGCTTTTAACCAGCCGCTGACAATCATCGAACGACCCCTCTACTTCCAGCGCCGTGACGTTTCCGCCGATGGTCGTAAGCTGTTTTTCCTGTATTTCGCTCACCATTCCGGAGGGATAAAGCAAAACCACCCTGAATCCCCGCAATCCTAAAAATCCGCTGGCGACCGCGCTGCCCGTATCCCCGGAAGTGGCGACCAGAATGGTCACTTCTTTTTCTTCTTCCTCAACAAACCGAGCCATCAATCGCGCCATGAACCGCGCGCCAAAATCTTTAAAAGCAAGCGTCGGTCCATGAAACAGCTCAAGCACAAACAGATCATCGGTTAAAGGACGCAGGGGAACGTCAAAATTTAACGCCTTTTCGACTACGGCGGTTAATTGCTGAGAAGAAAGATCGTCTTTTAAAAACACGCTTGCCATCTCAAAGGCGATTTCCCGAAACGACATTTCGGGCATGGCTTCAATAACGTTTTTTTCCAGAACGGGAATATCGACAGGCATAAAAAGTCCGCCGTCGGGCGCCAGACCCCGCAAAACCGCCTCGCGCAACGAAACAACAAACCGATGATTTTTAGTCGAATAAAAACGCACTAATCTTTCCTTTCCGGCTTTTAGTTTGAATCGATGATTACGGGACCTTGTTTATTTATTTTTGAAACGTAAACATCGACCTCGATATTCATGTTACTGTAAACAACGCTCATCGCTTCGGCGCATTTTTCCGCTTGTTTTTGAGAAGCGCACAAAGCAAATATGGAAGGTCCGGAACCGGAAATTCCGCTTCCCAGAGCTCCGTTATCCATGGCGGCTTGCTTTGCCTGTCGATAACCGGGAATCACCTTGCTACGCACAGGCTCTACAATCACATCCTGCAGCGAGCGTCCGATTATTCCCAGATCGCGTTTTTGTAATCCCGCCACCAAAGCGGCAATATTTCCCCACTGTCGGACGGCGTCCTTCAGTTCGATCCGGTGCCTGAGAATTTTCCGCATTTCCGATGTGTGAAGTTCGATGTGGGGATGCGCAATCCCGCAGACCAATTCCTGCGGATATTCAAGTTCGATTATTTCAAGCGGTTGAATGCTGCGCACGACAATAAATCCGCCGTAAAGACAGGCAGCCACGTTGTCGGCATGAATTTGCTCTCCGCTGGTCAGTTTTTCGCCTTCGAGCGCGAACGTCAGGAGCTGCTCTTTTGGCAGCGGTTCTTCCAGAAGATGATTCAAAGCCCACACGGCAGCCACGGCGCTGGCGGCGCTTGACCCTAATCCTGTTCCCACAGCCATTTTTTTATGGATTTCCAGTTCTATTCCCTGTTTTAAACCCAAAGACTCCGTAAAGGCTTTAATTGCTCTGCCCGCCGTATTTTTTTCGGGATTGAACGGAATTTTACCGTCGTCGCCGGAGATACCCACAATACGCAGACCGGGATTATCGCTTATACGTACGACAACCTCGTCGCCCGGACGCTCCATGGCAAAACCCATTATGTCAAAGCCGCAGCCGACATTGGTTACCGTTGCCGGAGCAAAGCTTCGAGCCTCCCGTAAATTCGTCTTTATCTTCATCGTATTATCTCCGTCCTTTGGATTCCGTGGAAGCAGCGTTTGTTTATTGGTTAAGGGTTAAGAGTTAAACGGCATCTCCGACTCCCTTAGCACGATAAATTGTTATCACTGCTTTCTGATAATCTTTTTTCATTTGTCATTTTTCTTACTCGTCACGCATCACCGGCTTCACTGCTTTCTGCTTTCTGCTTTCTGATAATCATTTATTGTTCTCAATTAGAAATCTAAAACACCTAAACAACTAAACAACTAAACAACTAAACTTGTTACTCGTTACTCGT
>JAADIP010000076.1 GCA_013151275.1 Calditrichota bacterium
CCCAAAAGACGTTGATATTCCGCAAAATTAGTACCTTGCTTTTACACAGCCATATCAGTAAATTGATAGCTTTTAATTGATATTGAGGGCGTTGAATTTGGTTAAAATTGTTGACATAGAACCCGGCAGCATCGCGGAAGAGCTGGGGATTAAAGCGGGCGATTATTTAATTTCCGTTAACGGACACAAAATTCGGGATCGGCTTGATTATCGGTTTTATCAGGCTGACGAACGCCTGGAGGTTCTCATTAAACAGGGCGACGAAGAAATTATTTTTGACATCGAAAAAGACGCCGATGAATCCCTCGGTCTGGAATTGGAAGAGATGAAGCTGATGGCGTGCGGAAACAACTGTGTTTTTTGTTTTGTGTATCAAAACCCGAAAGGCATGCGCAAAACGCTGTATTTTAAAGACGAAGATTACCGCTATTCGTTTTTATACGGTCACTATGTCACAATGACCACTCTTAAGCAGGCAGACCTTGATCGGATTGCGGAGCAGCGATTGAGTCCGTTGTACATCTCCGTGCATTCCACCGATACCGAAACGCGCAAGTTATTGCTGGGCATTAAGCGCGACGATCATTTACTGGAAAAAATCGAATTTCTCACCCGAAACGGTATTGAATTACACGCTCAAATCGTGCTTGTTCCCGGAATAAACGACGGGAAAATTTTTAATCAAACCGTTCTCGACTTAAAAAAATATTTCCCCGGAGTGCGGTCTGTGGCTGTGGTACCGTTGGGGTTAACGCGCCATCGCAACCATTTGATGCCTCTGCGCATTCACACACAACAGGAATTAAAAGAAGCAATTCAACATGTAAACGGTTTGCGGGAAAAATTGCGTGAAGAATTGGGAGTGTATTTTGTTTATTTAGCAGACGAATTTTTCATCAAGGCAGGCGAGGGGATTCCGCCCGCCGAATATTACGATGAATTTTACCAGATCGAAAACGGCGTGGGCGAATTCCGGGATATGATCGATCGATTTAATGAGGCGTACGCGTCAATGCCCGGGCAGATTGATCGACCGATCAGGATTACCTGGGCAACGGGAACATTAGCCCATGATAATCTTAAAAAACATATCATCGAACCGTTAAGCAAAATAAAAAATCTTGAAATTGACTTGATTCCGGTTGAAAATTATTTTTACGGTCCGACAATCGGAGTCTCCGGATTATTGGTGGCTCGGGATTTTTACGAGCAATTGAAAGACCGCAATTTAGGCGATGTGATTCTGCTGCCGCCAAGAGTTTTAAATGAAGAGGGAGTATTTCTTGACGACTGGACCGTTGATGATCTGGAACAAAAATTGGGTAAAAAATGTCATGTCTATCAGGAAGAAATTGAATCTTTTGTCGATGTAATTCGAAATTTGTCAATAGCTGCGGATATAAATAAAGTAGCTGTAAATTGAGTTGGGAGTGAATATGGGAACACCGCTTGTAGCGATAGTAGGAAGACCAAATGTCGGAAAATCGACATTATTTAACAGATTAATCGGACGGCGCAAAGCTATTGTCGATGATCAACCCGGCGTCACCAGAGACCGCAATTACGATTCGGTCGTCTGGAACGGACAGCGCATCGGATTGATTGACACGGGAGGGTACTTGCCAAAAACGCACGAACATATCGATCATGCCGTGCGCGAGCAGGTCGAGATTGCCGTGGAAGAAGCCGATTTGATTCTGCTTGTCGTGGATGTGATAACCGGGATTACGGATATTGATGAACAATTGGCTCAGATTCTACTGCAAAGCGATAAAAAAACCCTGCTGATTGTCAATAAGGTGGATTCGCCGGAGCGGGAATATGAAGTGGGACAATTTTACAATCTCGGTCTCGGCGAGCCGATTCCCGTGTCTGCCATGACCGGTCGAGCCAGCGGCGATCTGCTTGATATCATCATTCAGAATATCAAACCTCTGCAAGCCAAAGAAGAAGATGAAGACGCGATCAAATTGGCGATTATCGGTCGCGAAAACGTGGGGAAATCTTCTTTGGTTAATACATTGCTTTCTCAACCGCGCTCCATAGTAACCGATGTGCCCGGTACAACCCGTGATCCCGTCGATTCGTATCTGAATTATCAAAAACGCCGTTACCTTTTAATCGATACCGCGGGTTTGAAAAAACGCAAGCGCATTAAAGAAAATGTCCTTTTTTACAGCAACGTGCGAACCTACAAAAGCCTGCAACGTTCCGATGTGGTTTTATACATGGCTGACGTAACCGAGGGTTTAACCCATCATGATTTTACGGTGCTCAATGAAGCAGCCAAACAGCAAAAGGGCATTGTTCTGGTCTTGAACAAATGGGATTTGATTCCAAAGGATCATACGACCATGGGCTTTTACGCCAAAGAAATTGCCGATAGTTTAGGCTCTTTGCGTTTTATTCCGCAGATTTACGTTTCGGTTCTTGAAAAACAACGCTTGTACAAAATTCTTGATCTTGCAACCGAGGTTTACGAAGAGCGTTGTAAGCGTATTCCCACAGCGGATTTAAACGATTTCTTTTTACCCTTAATTCAAACGAATATGCCGCCTGCGGTGAGAGGAAAGGAAATAAAAATCAATTATGTAACTCAAGCCAAAACCAATCCTCCGCTCTTTGTGTTTTTTTCCAATCACCCTAATCTGATTATGGATAGTTACAAGCGATTTTTGGAGAATCAATTGCGGGAGCGATTCGGCTTTAAGGGCGTACCGCTGAATCTGGTTTTTCGGAAGAAATAGGAAGGTATTGTTTGATGAAGTTTCTGCGTTTTTTGCTTGCGATTAATCTGTTAATCTCTTTAGCCCGCGCGGATGTGCTTTCGGATTTGGAAAATTACATCTATGCCCGAACCGGAGAAAGCTCTCAGGAGGCTTATTCCAAATGCGGGTTCCGGGATGCGATTAATTTAAGACAGTATTTCTCCCAACTATCGCCAACCCTGCAAAAATTAGCCGAACCTTTATTGGAAATGCCGAAACGGAAATATCAGGTTACCAGCCCGTCGGGTCATTTTGTTCTGCATTACAATCTTGAGGGCTTTCATGCCGTACCGCCAAAAGACAGCCTGGGAAACGGCATCCCTGATTACATCGACTCGGCTGCCGTGATTCTGGATCATGTCTGGGAGGTTGAGATCGATCGGTTGGGATTTAATCCGCCGCCCGATTCGGAAGGCAACCCGGTGACAAGCTATCCCGTTTTTTTCAGCTCAATGAATTACTACGGATTAACAAACTTTGATTTAAACGAAGATATTGCCAGTTTACCCGGCAATAATTACAGCAGCTATCTGGAACTCCATAATAATTTTCAGGGCAGCCGCTTTGCCACCAAAGGTTTGGAAGCCTTAAAGGTGACAGCAGCCCATGAGTTCCATCACGCCATTCAATTGGGATATCAGTTCCGCTGGGAATTCTCTAACGGAGTTTACAATTATCCCGATCTCTTCTTTTTGGAAATATCATCCACGTTCATGGAAGATTATGTGTATGACGAAATTAACGATTACGTGCAATACGTGAACCGCTTTATTCCGGTGGCTGATTCAAAATCTTTTGACGCGGCGGACGGAAACAGCGAATACGCTAACGCCATTTTTTTGCAGATGCTGACTAAAATTCACGGTACGGAGATCTTTCGAAAAATCTGGGAAAATATGGTTAAATATCCCGCAATTTCGGCTATTAATACAACGCTTCGGAACTACGGCGATTCTTTTGCCGACAGTTTTAGTCGCTATGCCTGCTGGTTGTATTTTAGCGGCGAACATGCCGACCCGATCCGTTTTTTTAAAGACGGCGGACTTTTTACGACAATGCGCTTGAATACGGATAAAGAGAGTTTGAATGATAAATTGGAATCCTTGCGCATGCGCCATGTAAGGACGCCGGTTGAAGAGAGCGGCTTTTTTCTGGCAAAGGTTTCTTCGGAATCGAATTCGGGAAGAATGAATCACATCGTTAACGGACAAAACATTATGACCCCGGCTCAATTCAATAGATCACAATATTTTCAACAGCAAGCCGGCAAACCGCTTATCGTTGTTCTGACAAACAGCGCGGATAACGATATCGAAATTTTAAATTACGAATTTAAACTGGCTCCCGCCATGGTCGATCGTAACCCGGTTGTCGTTACCAATAACCTGGACAGGATTGCGTTTATAAATGTGCCTTTTCAGAGTGAATTAAAAATTTACACCGTTCGCGGACGTCTGGTTAAAACAATCCATTCGGGTAACGATACCAGAATTTATTGGAATCTGCGTAACCGGTTTTCGAGAAAAGTGTCGTCCGGAATTTACCTTTACCTGATAAGAGGAAAGAATTTTAAAGCCGCCGGTAAACTAACGGTATTGCGATAATTGCCATGATTTCTGTCCGTTTAACGATTAAGCAAAAATACAGATTTAGAATGCGGTTATTCTTTCTGACGATGATCTTTTTTCTCTTTATTCTGCCGTTTTCCGCAATCGCTTCGCAAAACTGGATCGAAGACGTAATGGAATGGACGATTAACGGGCATTTTAATAGGGCGGAGAAATTTTTAAACCAAAAGATTGCTCAAACCGATAGCAGCCTTGTTCCCTGTTTTTATTTAGCCTCGGTTTTAAATTCCAAAATGACCCATTACGAAGAGCAGAAGGACGCGCAAAAATTTAAGAACCTTTTGCTGTTTATTATTCGCAAAAGCGACCGGCAATTAAATAAGGGAGGGCTTTCCGACAGTTCGCGAGCAGTCCTTTATTTTTACCGCGGAAGCGCCTACGGCTATCTGGCTTATTTTCAGGGACAAACAGGGCAGTGGATTAAGGCGCTCGATAACGGCTTGAAGGCGGTCAACGATCTGAACGTTGCCGTTGAATTGGACAGTACCTTGTACGAAGCCTATTTGGGATTGGGAACCTACAAATACTGGCGCAGCACAAAATTGCGATTAGTTCTCTGGCTGCCTTTTATCAGCGATTTGCGCGAAGAAGGAATCACGGATATTAAACGCGCTTTGCGAAGTCCCTCGAAAAGCCGCTACATGGCTATGCACCAGTTGATTTACATTTTAATCGATTACGGGCGGTTTGACGAAGCCATTAGCTATGCGCAAAAAGCCGTTGAACTGTTTCCGAACAGTCAGTTTATGTGGTGGGCGTACGCTCATGCTTATTTTAAAAGTCATCAATACAAAAAAGCCATTCCTGTTTATGAACGTCTTTTGCAACTGATTGAAACAAACCCCGAATCTAACCCTTCGCACTGGCTGGCGTGCGAGGTGCGAATAGCGGAAATTTACCGGCGCATCGGTAAAACCGATATTGCCAGGGAAAAGGCGTCGCTAATTTTGCAGAGGAAAGACCGGTTCCCTGACACGTCAAAAAATCGGCAGCGGTTAAAAAAAGCTTTGGAGATTTTTAATCGCATCGAGGACTGACCAAAATATTTAATATTGGGAACCCGTTTGCGGGATTTTACGCTTTTTAAATCCGGGCTTGAAGTTTTTGCTTAATAACCGCTGTACCGCAGAGCGCTGCTTGTCCGTTTGGTGACTTTAATATCCTGCAACGCGCTTGCTTTGATGTTGATCTGAAAAAAGTAGTAACCTATTTCGGGCTGCCAGTTAAAAGACATTTCCCAGCAATGCAGGTCGCGGTAAATGCTGAAATTTTGTGAAGCGATATCCATGTTTTTTACATCGAACACGGCGCTCCAACTGATTTTCCAGTTCTTCGTCAATTGGACGCTGGCGTTGGAAGTTAAACCGAAGCGATGCCGGTTTTCCAGGTCTCTGGTGCGGTCGTAAGAATAGGTTAAATTAAACGAAAGCGACCAGGGAATATTGATCTTTTTTGCCTGATTGATATAATTTTCATCATCCACATTAAGAAGCTGAGTGCTTAAAATGCCTTCCCGTGCTTCCCGCTTTTTTAACGAGTCGAGCCGAGCCTTTTGATTGTCGCTCTTTTTCTCTTTTTTTCTGAACGTTTTTTCGGTCAGGCGTAAATTAAAAGAGGTGTTTAAATAAAGCAGAGTCGGCATGGAGTTGAATTTGTTAATCCGTTGATTTTTTTTATTTAACCTGTAAAGCGTGTGGACGGTTCTGAAACTGAAAGTTCTTCCCATAATTCTTGTTCTGAAATTCCCCGAAATATTACCCCATTTCAGGCTATCCGCCAGAAAATTGTAATTTGAAGAAAAGTTGGCTGTTAAAAGATCGATCTTTTTCTCTTTGCCCTCTTTATCGATTAGCTTACCCTGAAAGAAATTACTTACGCTGAAACTTAATCTTTGATTGCGCGAGGTCGGGGTTCCCCCGTAAGCGGAATATTTAAACTTATCGATTTTAGTAATGACCCCGTTTGTATCGACGCGGTTGAAATAACCGTAAAACGGCGATGAAAAATCGGGCGTGTAACTAAAAGAAACTGAAGGATCGATTTTGTGCCGAATGAATTTAAGAGGACCGATATTGGGTTCAAATAAACCGTACAACGTGGTTTTTAAGCCTACGCCTGTTCTGAATGTGTGCCGGGCGGCGAACTGTTTTTTCTTTTTTTCAACGATTTTTTTGGAATCGGGATCATATCGGGCGGTAACGATTTCGTCAACCCAATCCTCGGTTATGTCAACCCTGGGTGTTATGTTAAAGAAGCGAAAAATTTTCATGGAAGAAGAAAATCCTAATTGATGACGCGCGCCCTGCGTGGATGATGTGGAGAACGTGCTGTCGTCTTTCACGATTTTTGAACCGCGGCGGATAGCCTGCGAATTGAAGCGAAAATAGATGTTTTGGTACCATTGCCGCTGAGCGCCTATTTTTTTTCCCGTAAACGCTTCGAACAAATTGAGAGTAGGGTAATTAAGCGACAGATTGGGCAGGGTGTAAGAAGTGCTGCCGGTTTGCAAATTTTCGTTTCTCGATGCGCTAAGGGTTAAGCTTGCCTGATTTTTCCACCGCTTACTAACCGTTAAGTGCGATGTGATATTTTGATTGAGACGATCTCTCATGTTTGCGGAAAGCTGGCGCGCAAATTGTTTATCGCTGGTAAATGAGCCGCTGCCCGAAATCCTCAACGTGGGATCGATCACCTGCTGATGATTAAATCTTAAACGCCAGCGCTCGACCTTTTTGCCGGTGGTCGGATCGCGCGGGAAGTACTCTCCGCTGATGCGACCGTTCAATTTGTAGCGAACGTTGTAGCGCACGGTGGAGCGGTAAGCGAATCCGATGCGGTCGTAAAAGTCCATCAAAAACGAAGCGTCAAAATAATCGTTTGGCGCCCAATAGTAACCAAAGCCCCTTAAAAAACGACCGGTTGAAGCGCCCTCGCCATATTTGGGGATCACAATTCCCGAATGACGACCCCGTTTGTTGGGGAACACGCCGAAGGGAAACCAGGCAAGCGGAATATCGGCAATGTAAAACGTGATCGGGCGGGCGATAATTTTATCTTTTACTTTAATGCGAATGCGTTCGCTCTGAAAGTAATAGTGAGGATGATCGATGTATTCACAGGAGGTAAAGATTCCGTCCCGCACCAAAAGGGTGCTGTCCGCAATCCTGTAAATATTTTTGCCGCGGTAATAGCCGGGTTCCATCTGCGTTTTGCCCATGGTAACCCGACCGCGCTTGGTCGAAAAATTGTATTCGATTTGATCGCCGGTAATGGGATCCTGCCCACGGTCTTTGAAAACAGGCTTACCGCGGATTACGGGAGTACTGTCGGCGGTCATGGAATCGGCAATCCCCGAAGCAAAAAGCATTTTCTCTTTTTGATTTAAGCGGATGTAGGCTGCGGTGAGCTCCATATTCAGGTATTTTAAGCGCGCGTTTCCGATTAACTCGATTACATTGCCGCTGTCGGCAAGAGAAATAAAATCCGCCTGATATTTAATGGGTCCCTTTAATTCGCCGGAAGATTTTTTTTGAAACTTCGCTGAATCGACGGCTACGGAATCAGCCTTAAGAGAGTCAGCGGTGACGTTTGCGCTATCGGCGGGCGTATTCTGACTCCGGACAAAAGAGAAACAGAGAAATATCGGTAAGATTTGCCAAATCAATTTCATAAGGAATTAATCCGCTGATCTTTGGTAATCACTTTTAATTGCCCGGAGTTATTCATTGTGTCAGTTTCCCGCGATTCCGTAGAATCCCTGCTGAGATGTATTTTTTATTTTTACAGAGCTTTTTAACCGACTTATTGATTACGAAAAAGCGACGGCGTCTGTTTCGTAAAAATGCACGGTCGTTGTAATTGGCGCTCTTTAGCGCGCCGGATGGCGAGAAAATAATAAATCCGCAATAAAATAACAAACAATCGACAAAAAAAACGGGGCTTTAAAGCCCCGTTTCAAGCGATTATTTATCCTTCATAAAAGGATAAGTCCAATCTTCGGGCGGCACCATGGTTTCTTTGATAGAGCGTACGCTCATCCAGCGCAGAATATTCATGGCGCTTCCGGCTTTATCGTTTGTTCCCGAAGCGCGGCTTCCGCCGAAAGGCTGCTGACCCACTACCGCCGCGGTGGGTTTGTCGTTAATGTAAAAGTTTCCGGCGGTGTTTCGTAATCTGTCGGACATGATTTTCAACGCTTCACGATCCTGAGCCCAGATGGCGCCCGTCAATCCGTAAGGCGATGTGGTGTCGCATAATTCCAGCGTTTCGTCAAACTTGTCATCCGGATAGACGTAAATCGTCAACACCGGTCCGAAAATCTCTTCTTCCATTGTTTTGAATCTTGGATTAGTGGTCACGATAGTGGTCGGTTCAATAAAATAACCCTTGGAATCGTCATAGTTTCCGCCGGTGATAATCTCGGCTTCATCGGAATTCTTGGCGTATTCGATATACGAAACGATGCTCTCGAATGCGGCTTTATCGATTATTGCGGTCATGAAATTGCGGAAATCCGTGGGTTCGCCCAGACGGATTTTTTTAACTTCTTCGACATATTGTTCTTTAAACTCTGTCCACAACGATTCCGGAATGTACATTCTGGAAGCGGCGGAACATTTTTGTCCCTGATATTCAAAGGCGCCGCGGATGGCTGCAACGACCAACGGTTTTACCCTGGCGGATTTGTGAACAAAGATAAAATCCTTGCCGCCGGTTTCGCCGACGATACGCGGGTAGTATTTCATCTTTTGAATATTTTCACCGATTTTTTTCCACATGCTTTGGAATGTAGCCGTGGAACCAGTAAAATGGATGCCCGACAAATGTTCGCTTTCCAGTACGGGATTGCCCACCTGAGCGCCGCTTCCGGGAATAAAGTTAATAACGCCGTCCGGTAAACCGGCTTCTTTCAATAACTGCATAATAAAATAAGCGGAATAAACAGCGCTTGAAGCGGGTTTCCACAAAGCAACATTTCCCACGATTGCCGGAGCGGTGGGAAGGTTGCCGGCAATAGAGGTAAAGTTGAACGGCGTTACGGCAAAAATAAATCCTTCCAAAGGACGATATTCAGTGCGGTTCCAGAATCCTTTGGGCGAATAGGGCTGATCGGACATTATCTGCGCCATAAAATAAGAATTAAAACGCCAGAAGTCCGCCAATTCCGCCACGGCATCGATTTCGCTTTGATAGGCGGTTTTGGATTGCCCGAGCATGGTGGAAGCGTTCAAAGTGTAGCGCCACGGTCCGGACAGCAGTTCGGCGGCTTTTAAAAAGATTGAAACGCGATGTTCCCAGGGCATTTCCGCCCAGGCTTTGCGGGCTTTTAATGCAGCTTCGATCGCCATTTTTACTTCTTCGGGACCGGCTTTGTGAAAAACTCCTAATTTGATTTTATGATTGTGCGGAGCGCGCATTTCGGCGGTCTTACCGGTGAATATCTCTTTTCCGCCGATAATCAAAGGAACTTCAATTTCACTGGATTGCAATTCTTCCAATTTATTTTTTAAAGCTTTGCGTTCCGGTGTTCCTGGCGCATAATCAAAAACAGGCTCGTTGGCTGGTGCCGGCACTTTAAAATATGCGTTCGACATAATCGACCTCCTTTTTTGTTAGAGGATGTTTGTAATTTCTGTATCGATCGTTCGCAATATAACAAGCAATGCTAACTAAAAGCAACCCAAAACGACCTGTTTTTTAGCCAATTTAATTGTTTGATTTTTAAAATGTTAGTACGGCTATTTTAAATATTCATTTTAGTTAATATTTATTCTAAGAAAACCGGAAACGGGATGAGTGAGAGAGTGACAAAGTGACAAAGTCGTGATGCGTAACGAGTAACGAGATCGTGATGAATAAGAAAAATGAAAAAGAGAAAGCAGAATGCAGAAAGCAGTAGTAGGTAGTATTCTGAAAATAGTAAAATGTTTGTTGTTAGGAAGTAAATGCTTTTTCTTTTCCAAAAAATAACTTGGCTGAATTATTTAAGATTTTGAGCGATGATGTAGATAATTCATTACGCATTACGCATTACGCATTACGCATTACGATGACCGAATAAGCCGCTTAACCCTTAACCCTTAACCCTTACACCCTTACACCCTTACACCCTTAACCTCTGTATGTCTAAAAATAGTAATTTAATTTCAGTTTGCCGGTTATGTAGTTTGAACCGACTCGTTTGCTGTCAGTTATTTTAATGAACGAAGTAGAAGCGGAAAAGGTTATCCTGGGAAAAATATTGTACGATAAATCAAAATAAGGACCCTCGTTGGTTAAAATCCTGTTAAGCGTTTTGGAAGGCGCGTATCGCCATTCGCGGCGCCGGTAATAGGTGTAACCTATCTCCAATTGAAAGAACAGAAAATGTTTGTTCCTTAAAAAAAACGTAAAAAATTCGGTCTGATACGACTGTAAAACCTGTTGCGCGAATTCCTTTGAATAAAAGCTTCCTTTGTCTTCCAACTCTAAACGAAAAAAACTCCCGGCGTATTGATGGGTCATGTAACGCAATACCAGTGAATCGGTAAGAGTGTATTTTCGGAACACAAAACTTCGCGGCTCGGCGAACAAATTATCAAAATCGTAAACCGTGTAATTGGCTAAAACCTCCGTGCTCAATCGATTTGAGACGGGTCCCCAATGGTAAAGAATGCGGGGATTCAGTTTGTAAATCCGATTCCAGTTATTATTGAGACTCCGCTCCCTGAAGATGTAAATTTGATGGAACAGATAAGCATAAGCCACCCATTCAACGGTGAGTATGGGACTCAATTTCCACGAATATTTTACGTTAGCCACAAAACGCTGTTCATCGCGGTCGTCGTTGTTAACTACAGAATCGGGAGTGTCGTATTGCAGTTTAACATAGGCGAGATTCAGCATCAGCTTATGACGGTTATTGAAGCGGTAATCAAAATTCATGTTAAAGGTGCTTTGCTGTGTCCGGCTGTCGGTATATGTTCCGGCGTTATCCTGCGTTTCATCCGAGGTTCGGAAGGTGAATAAAAAATTGAGCTTTCTGCCGAGATGCAGAAATCTTAAATAGTTCTCAAAAAGAAAAATGGAGCGCCCGTTAAAATAGGAGATATTGCGGGATTGCAGGCGTGTCTGGAAAAGAAGACGGTTGGCGGGATTAAAATTGTAAAAAAGTTTATTCTGAACTTCGCGCTCGTTGATGGTCACCTGTTCGATGGAATCCGCGACATAGTACTCTTTGGAAAGATCGTTCCAGCGGACGAAAAGCGAATCGGAGCTGAAATCCGAAAAACGCGTGCTGAAATGAGTGGTTAAATCGTATTCGATATTTCGTCTTGCAGGATAGATATCATAGTTGGTCGCAAAATTCAAATTGGTTGTGTAATTGCTCAGTTTAAAGCGATTTATTTTGAGCTGCATGCCGGTGTCCCAGCCCCAGTCAACATGGGTGCGGTTTTTGGAATACTGATATCCCAGATACGGCGAAAGCGTCAAATACTTTCCGACTTTGTTCTGCGTAAACAATCCCATACGATGATTGCCAAACTGATTGTTCAAAGAGACCTGCATATCGCTCTGATACCAGCTATTGAAATAGAGTCCGGTTTTAAACGAATTGTAGTTTAAATAGATCAGTCCGTCGAGAAGGTGTTCGTCTTTCCACTTCTTATTTCCTTCAGCCGGAATTAACAGATTGCTCTGGAATCGTTCTTTAACGTACCAGTTGAAACGGGTGAACGCCTGGTTTTTCATGGCAAAAGTGCCCACCCAGTTGTAGGTATTTACCTGTTTGTAAAAATCCGAATTGAACTGACCGGGAACGCGAAACGTTGTAAGATCAGGTATCTGCCCGAAAACAAAGCTCAGGTTGAAGACAATAAAAAAACCGATGAAGCGATAAGATTTTATGGGATTAATAGGTTTAATGATTATTTTTCCTTGATTATTTTGTAAACCTTCTCGTCTTTCTTTTTCATATTATACTTCTCTCGAGCGATTTTTTCAATATAATCAAGGTCATTTTTTAAACGTTCGGACTCTTTTTTTAGCTGTTCCTTTTCTTTGTTTAAGGAATTGATGTCCCGGATCAGTGTTTTTTTGTGGGATTTTTGTTTGAAGTATTGAACTACATTACGGGGACCGGCAAAAAATAAGAAATAGATAACGATGCCCGTAACTGCGGCAATCAGAATACTTTTGATTTTAAGACCCGACTTTTTGGGCTTACGTCGTCTTGTTGTCTTCTTTTTCATAAATTAAAAAGCCCGGCGACAATAAAAGTTCTATCGACGCCGGGCTTTCCTTTATTTATCTTTTAAAAGCTTTACGACCAAGAAAAACGGCGCTGTCGCCTAAGGTGTCTTCGATGCGCAACAACTGATTGTATTTGGCAATACGATCGCTGCGCGAAGCCGAACCTGTTTTAATCTGTCCGGTATTTGTAGCGACCACCAAATCGGCGATGGTGGAATCTTCGGTTTCGCCGGAACGATGGGAAACAACCGCCGTGTATCCGGCTTTGTGCGCCATTTCGATGGCGTCAAGCGTTTCGGTGACTGTACCGATCTGATTTAATTTGATCAGAATGGAATTCGCTATTTTGTTTTCAATACCTTTTGCTATGATTTTGGTATTGGTTACAAAAATGTCGTCGCCGACCAACTGAATTTTGTCGCCCAATCTTTCGGTCATCAATTTCCAGCCGTCCCAATCGTCTTCGGCATGACCGTCTTCAATGGAGATGATGGGGTACTTTTCAACCCAGGCTGCGTAATAATCGATCAACTCGGCGCTGGTAAGCTCTTTATTCTCCGAAGCTAAAATGTAGCGCTGCTTTTGCTGATCAAAAAACTCGCTGGAGGCGGGGTCCAAACAGATAAAGATATCTTCGCCTGGTTTGTAACCGGCTGTTTCGATGGCTTCAATAATAAGGTCAAGCGCTTCCTGATTGGACTTTAAATCCGGAGCAAAGCCGCCTTCGTCGCCGACCGCTGTGTTGTATTTGCGTTTGGAAAGCACTTTTTTAAGATTGTGGAAAACTTCCGAGCCCATGCGCAGGGCTTCTCTGAAACTTTCCGCGCCGGCGGGAGCAATCATGAATTCCTGAATATCCACATTATTATCGGCGTGTTTTCCGCCGTTTAGAATGTTCATCATCGGCACGGGTAAAACCTTGCCGTTTACTCCGCCCAAATACTGGAAGAGCGGTAAACCGACGGCTTCCGCAGCCGCTTTAGCCACAGCCATCGAAACGCCTAAAATGGCATTAGCGCCTAACTTGCTCTTGTTGGGAGTTCCGTCCAATTTGATCATCAAATTGTCAATATAAGGTTGATCGGTGGCTTCCAGACCGATAATCTCTTCGGCAATTATCTCATTAACATTTTGAACAGCCTTTAATACGCCTTTTCCGAGATAACGGCTCGGATCGCCGTCCCGTAATTCAACCGCTTCCTTTTCGCCGGTCGAAGCGCCGGAAGGAACAGCAGCTCTTCCGTAACTACCGTCATCCAAAAGAACTTCGACTTCCACAGTCGGATTGCCACGACTATCTAAAATCTCGCGGGCGTAAACATCTTCAATCATTGGCATGATTCTATCCTTTCTTTTTTTGTATCGTTTAATGTTTCCGGAATCGTCTAAAATATTAACAATTTCACAAGATAAACAGGGAATCCAAAAAGTTCAAAAAAATATTATCAGGGAAACCGCTGCATCTGTTTTAATCCCTTAAAAAAATCTTTAACACTCCTTTTTGAAAACTGTTCCGTCATTCCGGGCAGCCGGCGACGATGGGTTTTCGGCATTATTATATTAACACTAAAATCCTTGTTTTAATTTATTAAGCGTGTAAGCGTAATGAACAATGAATAATGAAAATCCCCATCAGCACGCATTACGAAAATTAGTTAAGGGTTAAGAGTTAAGGGTTAAGGGAACCTCTCCAATCACTCATCACTTGTAACTTTGTAACTCTGTTACGCATTACGCTTTACGATAATTTTTTTCCTTTAATCTTTGATCTTTAATCTTTAATCTTATTAATAACGCATCACTGCTTTCCGCCTTCTGACAGCCCGTTTTTTCGATTTACTCTTCCTTTCGATGTACAACGGTGGCGGATGCCTGCGCCGTCGGAAAAACGATGATTTCGGCAATCTGCACATGCGCCGGACGCGTTACGATAAAAACCACCGCTTCGGCAATATCCTCTCCGGTCAAAGGCTGCAATCCGCGGTACACATTTTTAGCGCGTTCTTCATCGCCTTTAAAGCGCACAACACTGAACTCGGTTTCCACAAGTCCGGGATCAACCGTTGAAACCCGAAGAGGCGTATCGACCAAATCAAGACGCAAGCCCTTTGTCAACGCATCCACGGCATGTTTGGTCGCGCAATACACATTACCTCCCGGGTAAACCTCATGTCCGGCAATGGAACCGATATTTACGATATCGCCCTTGCCTCTTTTGACCATTCCCGGAACAACGGTTCGCGTAACGTAAAGCAAACCTTTGACATTGGTGTCGATCATCAATTCCCAGTCTTGCGGATCGCCCTGATGCAGTTTGGAAAACCCGCTTGCCAGACCTGCGTTATTGATCAAAATATCAATATTTTGCCAGAAATCCGGCAAACCCTCGAGCGAAGCCTTAACCGCTCCGGCATCGCGCACGTCAACGGGCAAAGCCAGCCAGTTTGTTTTGAAGCGTTTTTTAATTTCATCCCCTACCTTATTCAATCTCTCCACTCGTCTTCCCAACAGAATTAAGTCGCATCCTTCCCTGGCTAACGCCAAAGCCGTGGCTTTTCCTATCCCGCTGGTGGCGCCGGTTACAAGAGCAATTTTCCCGCTTAGCGGCATATCCCTTTCCTCCTTTGATTACTTACTTTTAATTGTCTTTCATAAATATTTATTGTAATTTATTATGATTTGATAAATCACAATTGCGTCGGCACTAATATAAACGATGAATCCAAAAACTTAAACAAAAAATGAATTTTAATCTGAAAATTTTCGGCGATTTTGAATAAATATCAACTTGTTGTGTAATTACCATGTATGAATCAATAACAAAAGAAGTTTCGGATCGGGAAGCCGTCGAAGCCTGTTTGAGGGGTGAAACGGAAATGTATCGCCACATTGTGGAGCGTTACAAGGAGCGGGCTTATTACATGGCGTTGATGTTTACCAAAAATCACGAGGATGCGCTCGACCTTTCACAGGAAGCGTTTTATCGGGCTTATCGCTCTTTAGGGGATTTTGATTCGTCAAGATCTTTTTACAGTTGGTTTTACCGGATTCTGAAAAACCTGTGCATTAATTTTGTCAATAAGCACAAACGGACGGTGCGGATGGACGAGACGATGCAGCAGATTTTTCGGGATTGGGATGATTATCCCGATGAAGTTTTCGAGAAAAACGAACGTTCCGAGATTATCTGGAAGGCGCTTTCTCAACTAAACGAAAAAGATCGTGAAATTATCGTTATGAAAGATTTTAACGAGTTTTCATATCAGGAAATTGCAGACGCCCTGGAGATTCCCCTTGGCAGCGTAATGTCCCGTTTATACTATGCCCGAAAACGGCTTTTAAAAAAATTACAACATTTTGAGGGTGCGCTATGAACTGTGAACAGGCTCGAATTCTGTTGATGGGCTATCTGGACGGCGAATTGGATTCAGAGCAAGAAAAAGAGCTGCGGCGGCATTTGGATACCTGCCCCGCTTGCCGGGCGGAATGGGAGTCCTTTAAAAATTTGAAGGAGGATACGTCGAATATGAAATTCAAACTCTTACCCGAAATGTACTGGGATGAATACTGGGAAAAAGTGTACAATAAAATCGAACGCGGCTTGGGCTGGATTTTTTTTAGCATCGGCGCGATTATTTTGTTTGGATTCGGCTTTTACGAAATGTTCCGCGATTTTTTTATGAATCCTAAAGAGCCCCTTGCTTTGAAATTAGGCGTCGGTTTTTTAAGCATTGGGTTAATAGTTATTTTTGTTTCGGTTTTAAGAGAAAAATTAATGGTGCGGCGTGTGGATAAATACAGGAGGGTAATTCGATGATCATCAGTACAACGAATGAAATTCCGGGCAGGGAAATTAAAGAGGTTTTGGGCGTGGTCGAAGGCAACACGATTCGGGCGCGAAATCTGGGAAGAGATATTCTCGCGTTTTTTAAAGGATTGATCGGCGGCGAAATAGAGGAGTACACAAAATTATTGGCTGAATCCAGAGAGCAGGCTTTGGACAGAATGAAAGCCATGGCAAAAGAATTGGGCGGCGACGCGATAGTCGGCGTTCGTTTTTCGACTTCTTACATTATGGCTAACGCGGCGGAAATTTTGGTGTACGGCACCGCGGTGAAACTGAAGAATAAATAACGGCGAATTTTCAGCCGATGATATGCCCGCTTTGACGTAAGAAGATTTTTTGAGAAGGCGTTACACTTTGCAGAGCGCCGTAAATTGAAAAAGCGGGATTCGACGGAGAAAACAATAAGCAAAAAAAATCCCCTTTTAAAGGGGACGAACTGTTTGTTCTTAAAGACATTAAAGCAAAGATCGCAGGGCGCTTTTAAAATCCGAAAATTACAGCTTATCTTGCCGCCGCTAAATCGAATTTCAATTTTTCTTTGCGATGATAATGAAAGAAAGTTCTGTTAAAGGAGAAATTTTTGTTATGTTGAAACCAATATCATTAATTTTTTCCCGAAGCGAGTTTATGGTTACTATTCTCCTGCCAGGGTCAAAAACTAACTGATTGAGCGCAAACAGGGCTCCAAAAAGCGGTTTTGAATTTGCAGGATCGGAATAGTAGCCCCGGACTATTAATGTACCGTTATTAACCAAACAATTCCAAGCATTTGTCAGGATAAGTTCAGCTTCAGATTCGTCATAAATAACATCCGATAAAAGCACAACATCTATTTTTTCACCAAACGATTCTTTTGTAATATCAGACTCTCGTAATTCGATTCGTTCGCTTTCTTTATGATTTGAAATCATTTCTTTGGTTATAGCCAAAGTTTCGCTTTTATCCAATATTATCGATCTTAATTCCGGATATTTTTGACAAAGAACCACAGAATATAATCCCGATCCTCCGCCGGCATCGACCATTAATCGACACCCGGAAAGATCAACCGAATGCAACAGAGCATCTGCCTCGCCTGACATTCCAAGGTTATTCATCCCTTTGATGAATATTCTGTGCTCTTCTTCCGAATTTTGCTCGTCGGTGAATTTTTCGTCATTTTTAACTATCTCGTAAAGTTTATTCCATTGAGGCGACTCATTATGAATTAGTTGAATAAAATCTCCAACATAGCAGGGTTCGCCTTCTGTGAGGAAGACGCAACTAAAATGAGAATTTAAATACCTATCGTTTTCAAAATTTAAAAGCCCCATACTGACGCAGGCATCCAGGACGGGTTCAAGAAAACGCGGGACTGATTGACAATGTGAAGATAAATCCTCAACGCTCATCTGTTTATCCGACAGAATTGTAAATATTTTTAAACGAATTGCAGTGGTAAGAACCGATGTTTTCCATGGGGCGACTAATAAATCGAAAATTGTATCTTTCATAATTAATAACTCCTGTTCAAAACCCGGATTAGTCAATACCACACAGAAGAAGAAAAGCTGTTAATAGTTACTGGTCAGGGTAGAAGAGTGATTCCTCTGCAATTAGCACTTCACGACAAGTGACGAGGTACGAGAAAGAAAAAGGACAAAAGACAAAAGACAAAGGAGGGTGCGGGAA
>JAADIP010000257.1 GCA_013151275.1 Calditrichota bacterium
ATCACGCATTACGCATCACGACCTCGTCACTTTGTAACTCGTCACTCGTTACTTGTCACTCTGTCCCTCAATTACTATTTACACCAATCGAAATTATTCGTACATTTTTAACGATCCGCAGATAAAAGGAATGCAAAGATGAATAAAAAATTGTTTTTAATTGACGGCTCCGCCTTGTATTATCGCAGTTATTTCGCCTTTAGCCGCAATCCCTTAATCAATTCAAAAGGCGAAAACACCTCGGCGACATTCGGTTTTCTGAATTCGCTGTTAAAATTAATCGATATTGAACATCCGGAATATTTAGCGATTGTATTCGACACCAAAGAGCCCACATTTCGTCACAAGATATTTGAAGAATACAAAGCCACGCGTGAAAAGATGCCCGAAGAAATGGCTGCCCAATATCCGCGGCTCATTGAAACATTAAAAGCGGCGAATTTCAATCTTTTGGAAAAAGACGGTTACGAAGCCGACGACCTAATCGGCACGTTAGCCAAACGTTTCGGACGCGAAGGCGTTGATGTTTACATTGTTTCCGGCGATAAGGACATGGCGCAACTGGTTAACGGACACGTCTTTCTTTACAGCCTGCCCAAAAAACAGGATCAGCCGGAAATACTCGATCGCGAAAAAATCAAGGAAAAATACGGAGTGACTCCGGAGCAGATTATCGACTGGCTGGCTTTAATGGGCGACAAATCTGACAACATTCCCGGCATCCCGAAAGTCGGTGAAAAAACCGCAGCCAATCTTCTCAGAGATTTCGGTTCCATCGAAGAATTGTACAGGCGGATCGACGAAATCGACAAAGAAAGCCTTCGCAACAAACTTCTGCAGTTTAAGGATCAAACCCGCCTTTCGCGCCAACTGACCGCAATCGATACAAATGTTCCGATCGACGTATCGCTGGATGATCTGAAATTCCGCATGTGGGATATGTCCAGACTCGGTCCCGTTTTAAAGGAATTGGAATTTCGCGGTCTTTATTCCAGAATGCTTGCCCTTAGTAAAGGCGAGGAAGAGGCTCCCGATTTTAAAAAACACGATTCAGCCAAAGTTGACTATTCTCTGATCACAACCGAAGAAGAACTCGATCGATTGATCGCGCGACTGAAAGAGCAAAAGAAGTTTGTGTTTGATCTGGAAACCAGTTCGCTTGACTTTTTGGATGCCGAAATCGCCGGGATCGCGATTTGCTGGGAAGAGGGAAAAGCCTCTTACATTTCGGTAAAGCATCAAGCCGACGGTTTGACAAAGCAGGTTGTTCTGGAAAAGCTGCGCGCCATTTTTGAAGACCCTTCCGTTTTTAAAATCGGTCAAAACATAAAATACGACGCCATGATCATGGAAGAGCACGGCGTTCCGGTAAAGGGACTTTTTTTCGACACCATGATCGCTTCGTATCTGCTGAATCCCACGGGTCAACATAAATTGGACAAGTTAGCCGAAGAATACCTCGATTACCGGATGATCCACATTGAAGAGTTGATCGGAAAGGGTAAAAAGCAAAAAAAGATGACCGATCTTCCCGCAGAATTCGTTTTTGAGTATTCCTGCGAAGACGCGGACATCACCTTCCGGCTTTATCTGATTCTGAAAGACCTGCTGGCTAAACACGACATGGAAAAATTATTCTACGATCTGGAAATGCCCGTTGTACATGTTTTGATGCGTATGGAACGGCACGGCATCAAAGTGGACAAGGACCTGTTGCGCGAACTTTCCGACAGACTCGGCAAAAAGATAGCCGAGCTTGAAAGCAAAGTTTATCAGGCTGCCGGCGAGCAATTCAATTTAAATTCTCCGCAACAATTGGGAGTAATTCTGTTTGACAAATTGGAAATCCACAAAGAGCTAAACGGCAGAAAACCTTCGCGCACCAAGACCGGTCAATATTCCACCTCGGAAAAAACTCTGGAGCGCTACGCGGCTCATCCGGTTGTGGCGGCTATTATGGAGCATCGCAAGCTCGTCAAATTAAAGAACACCTATCTCGACGCCCTGCCGCAGTTGATTCACCCAAAAACCGGACGCATTCACACTTCGTACAATCAAACGGTAACCGCGACCGGACGCCTTTCATCCAGCAATCCCAATCTGCAGAACATTCCCATTCGCACCGATCTGGGCAAAGAAATCCGCCGGGCGTTTATTCCCTCGCATCCCGATTATTTAATATTGAGCGCCGATTATTCGCAGATTGAATTACGCATTATGGCGCATCTTTCCGGCGACGAAACGATGATCGAAAATTTCAAGAAGAACAAGGATATTCACGCCGCCACCGCAGCTCTTATCTTTAACATTCCCGTGGAAGAGGTCACGCCCGATCACCGGCGCAAGGCTAAAGAAATCAATTTCGGCATCATTTACGGCATGAGCGAATACGGACTGGCTGCGCGGCTGGGAATAAGCAATGACGAAGCGAAAGAGTTTATCGCCGATTATTTTGCCACTTATCCCAAAATCGGATTTTACATGCAGCGCGTTATCGAAGAAGCGCGGCAACGCGGTTACGTGGAAACCATGATGCACCGCAGAAGATATTTACCCGAAATTCGCAATTCCAACCGACAAATAAGGGAATTTGCGGAACGCACCGCCATTAACACGCCCATTCAGGGTTCCGCCGCGGATCTCATTAAAAAAGCCATGATCGAAATTCAAGGCTACATCGAAAAGAACGATTTTCCGGCGCAAATGCTGCTGCAGGTTCACGACGAATTGGTATTTGAAGTGAAAGATTCCCGGGCGGAGGATTTCGCCAAAAAGGTTAAGGATATTATGGAAAAGGCGATTAAACTAAAAGTGCCGTTGGTGGTCGATTGCGGAATCGGGAAAAACTGGTTAGAGGCGCATTGATTTTACATTTTTTGACGAAATTCTTAAATAACGAATAGCCCGGCTGACGAAAATCGATATTGCGACATGATTCTAACAGACAGGACAATGCCGTTGACAAACCGCCTGTTAAATCCGGAAGTTTTTAGTTTTAGTAATCGATAGTCAATCCGGAGAGTACAAAATAAGCCTTATTTTAAATTGACATTTATTTTCACATTTTTTATACTATATTCCGTTATAATCATATACAAATCAAGAATCAACTCATTTATCATAGATCCGCCTGTTTACCGGAATAGCAGGCACGAGACCCATACCTACCGGTAAAGCGAGCATATTGCAGGTAAAGTATTTTATTATTGCCGCGCAGCGTATGTTCGGAAATCCGTTTATTTTTGGGCAAAGCAGTGTAACTGACGTGGCGGAGCTGCGTTAAAAAAAGAATAGATTTTAGATCAGTGTCATATTCCCTTGGTCGAGTCAAGCGCAGGCATCATATTCAAGAAAGTGCAGAGTAAAAAGCCCTGATGTTAATTTTTAAGAGGTTTGGAAGATGCCTTATGAAGCGGTTAAATTTTTTGGTTTTGAGAACCGGATAGTTGCAGAAGG
>JAADIP010000041.1 GCA_013151275.1 Calditrichota bacterium
CCCGTTAAAAGCCGAATATCGTCCGAGGGATCGTCGTACGTGCCGATGCCCACGTCCCAGGCTTCGAACGGCACGTAGGCAAAGGTGTCGGCATCATACCACCAGGCGTAAACACCGGTATCCCGATCGGTAAAACGAAGTTCAAAATCATGTCTTCGGGCGTTTTGAATTGAGCTCATAATCCGTTCCAGAGAACCGTCGCCGCCTCCCGCGCTGATGTAAAAAGCATTCGCATCGGAAGGGGCGCTAAGGCTGTGCCAGACGTTGTTGCCGCCTAACGCCGTTCCTTCTTTATCCCACTCTTCAGGGGGAAGAGGACCGTTTCTGTTGGCGACTTCCACTATCCCGGCTAATCCGGATTCGGTATTGTAAATTTTCCACTCGATTCCGTCAACAATGGGAAAATCCGCATCCGATCTGTAACCGAGAGGTTGATCGGCAAGCTTTATTTCATTGGCGGTAATATCTTTTAACGACCAGTACAGTTGCGAATCGGGCGGATTGACCGAAAACCAGATGATGTATTGATGACGCGTAACAACCGCGGGATCGGCGACAACCGGATAGCAGGTGAATCCGTAGCCGGAAAGGTGTTCTATTTTCAGCGTATCCTTCCAGAAGGCGGTTGGCTGCCAGGGTTCAAGAGGCGCCTGAAGCTGATAAGAAGCGTAGTTTTCATCAAAAATCAATTTAAAATCTATCTTAAATAAATCGCCCGATCTGGGAGCCGTAAAAACAATAAACAGTGAATCCCCGCCGTAACTCGCGCCCGCCGGAATAAAGACATTGCTGACCGTTTTTGTATTCTGACTTAACGCAGTAATGGCGGAAATACCGTTCGCCTGATCGACATTTTGGATTTCAAGCGCCAGATGGACTTTTTCGTTGAAATTGACTTTTTTATCCTGCTTCCCGTTTTCCCAAATCACTCTGAAATTTTTAATAACCGGCGCCGGACGCGCGGTGAGGCTGGTAATGAAATCGGAAACGGTATGCCATTCACCGTCGCTCGTTTGTATTAACAGGTCAACATCCAAAGGGTATTTCTGATTTTCGATATCGATCTCAGCTTCCCAAAGCGTACTGTTCGGAAAACTGTCGTTTTCGGTAATTGTCGGAACGGAAGAAAATAAAAAATCATCGCTGTTTGCCCGCCGAAAGTTAAGTTTACAGGCGGAAACCTTCGGATCATTCGGAACGGTAAAACTCAGTCGAATTTTACTTCGGGCATTTGAAGCATTAACCTCCTTTTTTACCAGACTCGCGGAAACAGGGCGGATGTTTCCGTCGAAAATCTTCTGCGCTTTTTCTTTTAAATCGACGACGGACTGCAAATAGTCATCTCCGAGTCCGCCGATGATGGCAACGGTAATTGTTTTGGATTCATTCCGCGCCAGCTTAAAAGGACCGGAATTAATCTGCATGCGACGATCTCCGGGATAATTTTCTATTCCGTCCACATCTCCGTTTTTGGTCACGGGATCGCCGTTAAACGGAAACTTTGTCGCCTTATCCTTGTTTGGTCCGGTAAAATGAAAATAAGGCGACGGATTGCGGATGTCATCGGTATATCCGAAACCCCGTAAGGAGTTAAATTTACAGTAATTCCATTCGACGCAGGGTTCAACAAGATTGCCGGCTTCGAAATAGACGAATGAATTCATCGGCAAAGCCGGCAAGTGTAAATCGGGATCGGGCGCAAACATCACTCCCACGGCAGGCGGAGCCAGATTAAATTTGGAAAATCCGGCGTCATCTTTATCGTTATATGTGTAGCCCAAATTGAGCAACGAATCGCATCCCACCAGATCATCGCCGTAATCGCCGATATCAAAATCAGCCCACTTTCCGACATAAAGAGAATCGATATCCCTGTCGGAGTAATTTATCAATTTGTGCCGCTGAAAGATCACATCGCTCAGAAAATCCGTTTTATACATCCAGACTGTTACCTGATCCTCAATTCCGATGGGTATTGATTTAAAAGCATGCCTGGTTTTATTGCTGTCCGCGTCGTTCATCACGTACCAGATAACCATGGCTGCGTGGCGGATTCCCGGATAATCTCCAAGGTTAGGATCAGGGTATCCGTCCTCGTCGGGCACGGGATCGTATCGTCCGTTGTCATTTACATCCACATAAGGCGCGCCCTGCTCCACGGGCCAGTTCTTCCAGTTGTAAGCGTAATCATCAAGAATTTGCCGAATGTGCGCCTGAGTAACCTGTTCCGGTGAAAGATTGAACAAAACCTCTGCGTCAATTAGCAAATCTTCGGAGACCAAAGATTTCCAGTCCGGTCGAATTCGATAAATCTTCTGCGCCGCCGGATCGCTTCCGTAAGGTCCGGGAATCATAGCGGATCGGTACGTAACGCCTCCGACCCGTACGGGATTATCGTCATCAGGGAACCAGCAGCCCCACAGGAAACCGTCGCCATAAATGGTACTGGCAGTATTTTTCGGGAAAATTCCCCCCGCTTGTCGGGTAAAAGGATTATATCCCGAAACCCAGTTGTTGGTTTGCCAGTACACCCAGTTGCCTTCGGTTAAGGCTGTGGCGTTGGTAAAAAGCTCCACCGGCGGCATAGTCTCCGACGTACTTTGCGATTTGCAAAAAAGCTCGTTCGATAAAACGAGGGTGATCAATAAAACAAATAATATTAGGAATGCAAATTTTTTTACGAACTTCATTGCAGATTCCTCCGAATCACGAAATGCTCAATTCGCGATAAATTGATCGTTGAGCGAACGGCTTATCCTTTCTTTTCGAAACGACTTTAACGGAATTTTTTCAACCCTGATTTTTCCCGTAAAATTAAGCACATCTTCCAAAGGCACACGACCGATAAACCTTTTATCATAGTGTGAAAAGTACAAATAATCATCCTCTATCCTAACAGCGTCCGGTCTCAGGACCGGCAACGGTTTCGGTTCAAGAAAAATCTGATTATTCACGTCATAACGAAACAATTCATAATCGTTGCCGACAGAGTACAAAATACCGTCTTTAAATCCGAAGGAAGTCGTTAATTTTTGATGATAGTCCAATGTATCAATCAGGTTGCCGTCATAATCGAGACGGTAGAGGTTCCTCTTGTCGTATAAAACATAAAGGACGCCTTCAGCCGCTTCCATTCCGCGAATCAAACCATTTCCGCCGAAATAATAGATTTCCACAGGATCGCTTTTTGTTCGCAGATCAAAACGATAAATCCAATGATGAAATATGTCGATAAAGACATAGTCAGAATCAACACAAATGGCATCGCCGCCAAAATATTGATCATAAACAACTCTTAAATCGGATGTTTGCAAATCATATTCATAAGTCCCGTAAGGACCGTAAGGGTGGAAGAAGAATGATCTGCCGCGAATATCAAAATCCTGAATCGGGGCTAAATAGTCCGGTAAAAAATCATCGTAAAGCAAATAGACTTCTGCATTCGGATAGGGATACTTGTACAATGCAATTGTTGTGTCATAATCGGCAAAGGAATAATCGTCCAGTAAATAACGTACAACCAATTTGACGTTCAAAGTTGTTTTATCAAATCCCAGTCTGGCTTTAAAATCGAGCAGATATCTCGAACCGCTTTTAACGTAAGCGGGTTTTATTTCTTCCATAATAAAAATTTGTCCGTTGCTGACATAACCTAATTGTATCAGATGAACGGATTTTGAAGACAGGGTGAATTGCGGCGAACTGCTTATTTGAACGCTGTCATAGTAAAATTGCTCAATTTCCACCTTTTTCAAGGTTTCGGTCGAAGGCGGTTCAAATTCGGTTTGCAAAGGATTCGATTCCTTTTGACATCCGAAAAGCGCAAAAAGGCTTAAAATTAACAGAGTATAAACTAATCCGTTCATCAAAATTACTCCCATCTCTTAAATACATTAACCGATCAGAAACCGTCTATTTATTCCGATGTACCGGCAGTGTTTTATTAAAATCAATCACAGTTTTCAGCGGCACTCTTCCGATGAACTTTTTGTAATAATCGGAAAAATAGAGGTAATCGCCTTCAATTTGAACGGCGTCGATTCCGGAAGTGGGCGCGGGTCGGGGTTCTAAAAACTTCTTTTGTTTTACATCAAAGCGCAGAATTTGATTTTGCGCATCCAGACTGTACAATACGCCGTCTTTATAGCCTAAAGAATAAGAATAAACTCCGTAGTCGATAACATCGAGTTTATTCCCGCGGTAATCGAAAAGATAAAGATCCGGTCGCCCCCAGATGATGTACAAAATGCCGTTTGCGGCTTCCAGTCCGAGAATGTCGTAATGCGGAGTATCGGAGAAACTGATTATCGGTTCGGCGGACAATTCACCCTTCAGGAGATCGTAATATTTTACCGAGGTGTGTTCCATATCCACAAAAATGCGGTTGGAATCGCTGCTGATATAATCGCCGCTCGGATAATATTCTATGAGAGCCGAACGGCTTTTGCTGTTCATATTATATTGATAGAGTCCGCCCGGACCATAGGTGTGCAAAAATATCAAATCATCATCCAGATCAAAATCCTGTACCAACCATTGCATTCCCCACAAAATATCCTTGTAAAAGAAAGAAAATTCGGCGTCGGCGTAGGGATATTTAATAACAGTCAGCATTGTATCGAAATCGAGGAAATCGTAATCTTCTTTCAGATAACGAATTCTTAAATTATAAAAGACAGTTTCGCGGGCTAATTTCAGGTTAAATCGAAAATGCAGGAGATAATCGCCGTTTTTTTGGGAATAGGTAGGTTTTTGTTCATCAACCAGGCAGAATACATCGTCGATCAAATAGCCTACCTCTACCAGCTCGATTGATTTTTCTTTCAGTCTGAAAGTCTCCGCGCTTTCGATTTGTAAACTATCGTACCCTACCTGCATGACATTGACTTGTTTTAAAGTTTCGGGCGATAGCTGTTCGCTGTTTTTGTCGGCATCGGTGGATTGGCGGCAGGAGAAAAATAAAAGAAATATCGGAAGAAGGCATAAATAAATAATTCTCATGATTTCTCCTTAGTAAAATAATCACACATAAATCAAATAACAGCGGTATTAAAATAAAAGAGAATAAAAAACTGCATCTGCAAATTCAGAGTTTTAGAAAGAATTTGTCCGTCTTAAAAAGATGATAGTCGCAATTCGCCGATTGTATTAATCAAATCCGTTTGAGTTCAGGAAGCTGCTACTTTCAGGAAGGAAATTAACAATAAAATTTTACATTGACAAGAGCGGGAGAAAGATTTTAGCGGAAATCTGACCGTTGTAATATGTCACGACAATTCGTTAGGGGTGTAAGGGTTAAGGGTTAAGGGTGGCAGGTTGCTAGTCACTCGTTACGCATTACGCGTCACTTTGTTACTTTGTCACTCTGTTATTCGTCACTGCATTCTGACAGACTTTTACTTTTATCTTTGATCTTTTTCCTTTAATCTTGATCATCACACGCTCTGCAATTTGCCTTTGTCTTAATTCCGTAACGATGACGCGCCGCGATCAGTTTATTAACCTCCTCGCGCGGTAGTACGTTTACGTTACCCAACTGCCGGGCGATGGTCAAAATACGGGCAAAATGCTCAACCGTTTCCATTTTATGGTAGGCGGATAACAAATCGCCGCCCACCGTCAGAACGCCGTGATTTGCCAGAAGAAAAGCGTCAAATTCTTTAACGTACTTTAAAAGAGGTTTGCAGATTTCATCGGTGCCGGTGGTTCCGTATTCGACCAAGGGAATGTGTCCCAGAGTGATTATCACTTCCGGCAAAACGCATTCATCGAGAGGGATTCCCGCTACCGCAAATGCCGTGGCGTAGGGAGGATGGGCGTGGCAGACACTGCGAACGTCCGGACGCTGCTCATAGACGGCAAGATGCAGAAACACTTCGGAAGACGGTTTTCTGTTCCCTTCGATCACCCGCCCTTTGCGGTCAATAACGATCAAATCCTCTTTTTTCATAAATCCCTTGCTCATGCCTGTGGGCGTGATTAAGAAACGATCTTCATCCAGCCGGGCGCTTATGTTTCCGTCATTAGAAGCAACATAACCCCGATCGTACATCCTCTTACCCACAAGTAAGAGTTGGTCTTTGTACTCCCCGATGTTCGAATTCATTTTTATTTCCGTTTTGGTTAAAAATTTTTATTCGACGATTATCTCATCGATAAACAGCCAGGCTTTATCCCCCGCTCCGGGATGCCATTCCGGACAAACGCCGACATTTTTAGCCAGAACGCGCACATAGCGCGATTTAACAGGCTGAAACGTAGCATCAAACTTTTTAATCATTCTTTCGGAATAATTCACCGGCAGTTCATTTCCGATTACCGCCACGGTTTTAAATTCCAGACCGTCATCGGAAATCTGATAGTCAACCCGTCTCGGCAAAAATATCCACGAACTGATATCATTCAGGTAGCTGCTGACAATCCTGCCGATAATTGTCGGTTCTTTCAAATCAATCGTTGCCTCAAGATCGACCTGATGAAAACCGACCCAATTTCCGTCTCCGAAATTCAAGGAACCGTTCAGGCAGTTTGTCAGCGCATACTCTCCGCCGCCGCTGTATTTTTCGGCATAAGGATTCCGGAACAGCACCTTTTTACCGGTCGCTTTGTGTAAAATTAAAGATTTGTTAGTAATTTTGCTAATTCTTTTGCCGTTTTTAAAACAGGCTGCCGTGAGCTCGGCGCTCCGCCTGACGACAATCGGAGCTTCATACAAAGTCGAGTTTGCGTCCGGGGCAAGACCGTCCAGCCTGAAACGGATTTCGGCGTCGGGAATTTCTGTTTGAAGTTCAATGAAAAAATCTTTGGTCTTCAGATTCATCGAAGTACCGACAATCACGTTGAACACGCTCCTGGCATAATTAATATTTAGGGCGTCCAATCGCTGCAAATAAGAAGTTAATCTGGCAGCAAAATCATCCCAGTCTTTATTTTTCTCAAAAGACCAGAGCGCTTCGGACATGGCGGCGATTCGCGGGAAAGTCATGTATTCCGCCTGCTCTGGAGTCGGGATAAATTCCGTCCACAAGTTTGCCTGACCTCCCAGAACGTGTTTTGCTTCTTCCGCAGTTAAAGAATCGGGCGTGGGCTCGAACCGATAGACCTTGCTCAGCGGTAAATAACCGCCGATGGCTTCGGGTTCCAGATCGCGGGGTCCCTGATAATAATCGAAATAGCAATGGGATGTCGGGGTCATAATAACATCGTGTCCGCTGCGAGCCGCCTCGATGCCGCCCTCATATCCGCGCCAGGACATTACCGTGGCGCGCGGCGCCAGCCCGCCCTGCAGAATTTCATCCCAACCGATTAATTTGCGACCGTTGGCGTTGATGAATTTTTCCATTCTGCGGATGAAATAACTTTGTAATTCTTCGACAGAAGCGAGATTTTCTTCCTTCATCCTCCGCCGGCAATCCGGACAGATTTCCCAGTTTGCCTTGTCAGCCTCATCGCCGCCGATATGGATGTACTTACCCGGAAAAAGATCCATTACCTCTTTCAGAATATCTTCGAGAAACAAAAAGGTGCTGTCTTTACCGGCGCAATAAATATCACGAATGGGCCAGTAACCTCCGGGTAAAACGGTAAAAGGTCCGCCCGTGCAGGAAAACTGCGGATAGGCAGCCAGCGCCGCCCGCGTGTGCCCCGGCATTTCGATTTCCGGTACAATGGTGACGTGACGCCGGCGGGCGTATTCCACAATTTCACGAATGTCATCCTGAGTGTAAAAACCTCCGTAGGTAGCTTTTTCGCCGGGTTTCTGCTCTTCGCGGGTTCTCCAGGGCTGATCTTCGCGATCCACCCGCCAGGCGCCGACTTCCGTTAATTTCGGATATTTTTTTATCTCGATTCTCCAGCCCTGATCGTCGCATAAATGCCAGTGAAAATAGTTCATTTTGTGGAACGCTAAATAATCGATAAACTTTTTGACAAATTCCTTCGAAAAAAAATGACGCGATACATCCAGCATCATTCCGCGCCAGGGATAACGCGGTCGATCTTCGATGATTACGCAAGGGATTTGCCATTCATTTCGGTCTGATCCCGGATTTTCAAATTCCGGCGGCAGGAGCTGCCTTAAAGTCTGAATTCCGTAAAAAAGTCCGGCTTTGTCCTTAGCGGTGATAAGTATTCTATCGGCTTTTACTTCCAGCCGGTAACCTTCCGCCGCTGAATTCCGCATTTCGGGATTCAGGGTAAAAAAAACGAAATTACCCCCGAGCGATGAAATCGGTTTTTTTACGACGGAAGGGCGAATCCCTTGTTTTTTCAGAATAAAATCAGCCAGAAAATTTACCTCTTCTTTAATATCGGGTTGAGTAAAAGCAAAAATAGTTTTTCCGGAAAAAGTAAAACTGCCTCTTTTCAACTCCGCAGTAAACGGCTTGGGTATTACGGGTATCACTGGTTTCGACTCCTTTATGATTAATTTTTGCGGTATGGAACAGGAAAACAAAAACATCACTCCCGATAGTATTAATAATCGTACTATTTTTAATTCCATTAACCATTCTCCGAATTTTCAGGCGATCATTCAAATCCTTTACGTTTTAATTCGTGTAAATTTTTTTAAAATTTTAACAGATTATTCGAATGCTTTTTTCAATATCACGGACGGTCTTTTTTCCGTTGTCATATCTCAATCACTTTACTTTAACTATTTTACCGGATTTCACCTGATTGCCGGCTTTAAGTAAATAGAAATAATTTCCGGACGGAAGATTATTTGCGACCCATTTCACCTGATGATAACCGGCTGCTTGCCTCTGGTTAATCAGCATATCGACTAACTGACCGAGGGGATTGTAAATCAGCAGCGAGACGGACACGGTTTGCTTTAACCGATAGCGAATGGTAGTAGCGGGATTAAAGGGATTGGGATAATTGGGAAAGACTTCCACAATATCGGGCAAAGTAACAGGATTGCGCGCGATTCCGGTAGGCGATTCGTAATTGGTTTGCGCCAGGCGATACAGATAAAGATGACCCAGCGCCACATACCAGACATCTTTGCGTTCGGAGATGTAGTCCAGATGATCCAGGGTGTACGATTTATTCCATTCCACCACGTTGGGATGGAACATCAGATAATAGACGCTTCCTTCCCGCAGGGCTTTATCGAAACCGGCGTTTAAGGTATCGATATTGTTTGTTCCGATGCCCCAGCCCAGTTGTTCTTTGGGCGGATCCATGGCGCGGCTTACGCCGATCGTTTTAAAGGAATTATTTTTTTCGTCCCATTCGGAAAAGCCGAAAAAATTCGGGTAATAAAGACGGTTCAAAAGATACTTGCCCGCTCCCACAAGCGAATCGATTACCGCGTCGGTGTAACCGTGAGGAGCAATGTAGGAGTAAACATATTCCTTGCTTCCGTTGCGGAATAAATTTGGCAGCGAGAGGTTTTTGGTGATTTCGTGTTTGGAATCAAGGACTTCATATTCATAATCATCGTAGGGTTTGGGTTTAGGATGCGTGCTGGAATGAGAACCCGCCTCGATTAATCCTTTATTCAACTGATCCTGCAAAAAGTCCCATGTATTGCTGTTACAGGATGCGGGATTAATGGCTAAGGTAAGCCAGAGGTTGCGCTCCCTTGTGTATTTGATGGAAGTCCAGAATTTAAGTTTGCTCCATTCAGCCATATCGTCTGCGCTCACGTTTACCGCCATAACGCGGTTGTCATAAAATCTGGGGATTTGTTCGAAACTGACGGGCACGGTTTCTTCTTTATTATTGACGATACGAATAAATATCGAATCGCTGATATTGCTGAATCCCACCGAGACAAAAGCCTTGTTTTCGGCGTACTCAAAACGCGCAGCCCACTTGGCGTTAAAGAAGTCGTCGGAAGATCTGGGAAATACCATCTGCCAGTTTCTGGTTTTTGAGAAACGGACTTCGGCTTTCAGCGAGTCGCTGTTGCCCGGCAGTCCCAACTGGTAGGTCAGAGGATAAGAAAATCCGTAATCCTGATGCATGGAGGAATCGATGGTAATAATCAATTCGTTATCCTGACCGTAATTGACAAAGATAAAAGTATCCGCTTTAAGCGCGTTCAGAAGGGTAAAAGATATAAACAGAGTAAATAAAATCCACCGTGTCATGATATTCCTTTCAGAAGAATTTTAGGATCAAATTATTGATTGTTTATTTTGAAAAAGAATAAACTAAAAATAAATTAAATGCAAGTCTTGAGAGAAGATTAAAGATGAAAGGAAAAAGATTAAAGCAAAAGATTGTCGGAAAGCGGAATGGCGTGAAGCGTGATGAGTAAAAAAATGACAAATGAAAAATGAAAAAAGAGAAAGCCGTGATGCGTGATGCGTAACAAAGTAAATAGACAGGCTCCCTTCGACAGGCTTACGGAGCGGAGATATGGGCGTGATGAGTTGCAAGTAATAAAGTTACCAGCAATCTGCAACTTGGAACCTGCAACTCTTAACTCTTAACCCTTAACTCTTAACTTTTAACCCTTACACCCTTACACCCTCAACAAAAATCAACTATCGGATATAGATCATCTTTTTCACGGACATAAATTTATTCGTAATAATCTTGTAATAGTAAATTCCGGATGCCACGGAATTCCCGTAATCGTCCCTGCCGTTCCAGGAGACATGGTACGTCCCCGAAATCCGGTACGCATCGATCAGCGTTTTGACCTTTTCGCCGAGAACATTAAATACCACTATTTTAACGCGCGTAGCCTCGGGAATCTGATAAATAATTTTTGTGGCAGAATTAAACGGATTCGGATAGTTCTGACTTAGACTAAAATCGGGAATAAACCCTTCTTTTTCATCGGCGGACAGATCGGTTATTTCGCGGATCAAGGCAAACTTAACCGCGTCGGCGCGCAGCACACTGCCCTTCGTGCTTTGCCTGCTGTCAATAACTCTGATTTCAGTTTCAATATCCGCGGGAATGAAATGCAGTCCCAGCGAGACCCAATTTCCGCTGCCTTCGTTCTGATCAATAAAAACCGAATCCACAACCGCTCCGTCAATCCTGAATTCATAAATGGCTTTATCGGTCGAATTCTCGGTTCTCGGAACCATCTCAAATAACTCATAAACGCCGCTTTTTTTGAGTTTTGTAAAAAAGCGCGCGTAAGGAACCGGTTTTGAATTCAACCAGGCGTAACGGCTCGTCGGTCCGTAAGCCTGCGCAACGCTGTAATACCAGGTTCCGGATTCTTCATAGTTCAAAGAATCCTCGTTATCGATAATTTCAAAATACTTTTGAACAAATGCCACAACAGGCAGTCTGATTTCGCCTTTCCTCGGGTCGTCGCTTCGGATTACAAGGGTATCCTGAATTTCTCCCAATTGCTCGCTGTAAAAATAAAGCGGGATAACTTCTTTTGACATTGCCGGAATCACCAAAGGGAAATCGACTCTCGCAAAAGCGGTATTATTTTGCGTTTTTATCGTTTTGACGGTCAACTCTTCCGAACCAAGATTAGTGAGTTCCAGATCATAACGCAACGTGTCGCCCCAACTCACCTCCCCGAAATTGATGATTTCCGTTTTTAAACGCAGATCACGATTTCTGACCAGCCCGGATATTTTGACGACATCTGCTGCTACTATTCTGCCCGATTGATCTTTTCCTCCCGCGTGTAATTCAACCGCTATTTCATCATTCCGATTGGCATACGATGTGGAAAGATAAACCCAATCGTTCGAAGGAAGCGGCTCATCGAACAGAACGGTATCGACGGGCTGTCCGTTTAAATACACAATGTAGTTGATTTTCCGTGCCAAATTCGACACAAGCGGTATTTGTACAAAAATATTATAATAAGCGGATTGAGGTAAAGTGTAAGTCCATTTCGCTATTGCCGTATCGTTACCGGCTAATTGAACATAACGGGCGTCGGTTCCCCAGGGAGTTCCGTCGGTTTCCGAATACCACGAACCCTTTATTTCCGAAAACCCGTCGTCCGAATTATCGATAAACGCATCGTCCGGCAGGTATTGAATAAATTTCAGAGTTTGATTGCCAAATGAGTCGCACACCGCAACTCCGGCTTTGGCTAAATATTTTACAGACACCGGGACGGTTGTGCGCCAGGTATGAATTCCCGTTGGTACGCAGGGTAAAACCCGGTAATCTTCATACACATCCTTCACTGCGACAAACGGCTGTTTTTGAAAAATGGCTTCATGGGACTTAACGGTAAAATAAACGTTGTCTCCCTCGACTTCATCGAAAAATTCGATTTGCGGAGCCTGAGTGTCCGTACTTTGACGCCAGCGCTGCATTGCTTCAACGGCTGTAGTGTAGTAAAATTTTACATCGGGATATTTTTTAACGCGGTCGTGCGCCAGACTGTCGATGGTCTCGATGCTGTTAATAAAATCCGATTCCGGCAAATGTCCCCAAAAACAAGCCACCTGATCCTCCCCTTTTTGAGCGGCGGCAAAGACCGTGTCGAGTAAATCGCCGCGAATCACTTTCCAAAAGTGCGCCGAACGGACATTCCAGCCCGGGCTGTTTCCGGGAATCTGATAGTTCTCTTCGGAAGGATGATAAGGAATAAAAGCCGACGGCGCCAACGACCAGTCGTAATTATTATCTATGGGTTCCTGATTATCAACATGTTTGCTCGGATAATCGTTGTGCATACTGTAAGGCAAAATACGCTCGTTAAGATATTTCTGCCAGTCATTATCCATGTAGTGCCAGCCGCTGCGGAAAGAGACAGGAAAAACCGATTCCTCCAACAAAAATTGCGCCAGCGTGTAATTGAAATCATCGAGACAATCGGTGAATTTCTGCGCCTGATTCCAATAGTACCTCCCGTCATTGTTGAAATCTGACCAGATGAATGTGTGGTAATGCAAAGAGAGTTCATCGCCGTTAATCAGGACATTTTCTCCGTGATATTTTTTCATGAGGTAAAGGGTCATGATATTGGGAACCGGAACATTTTTATTTTCCGCATAACGAAAAATATTGCCCGCCATCATCCACCAGGTCATCTTTAATGGCTGACCGTCCGAATCGACTAACCTGGCTCTGAAGGACGGATCCATAACTTTGTAGGCGTTTCTGTCCAAATTTGTGTAAAGATCGACATTGTAAAAACAATTAAACCGATTCGTACTCATGCCGTCCCAGATTGCCGTGTCCGATCCGATAACAAGATAAACGTCGCCCCCAGAGATGATAGAGATGTTTAATAACATCAGCAGAATAACGGTGATTTTTTTTGATTTTGTGAACTTCATTGCCGGTCTTCCCTGTTTATTTAAAATTCCATATAACGCAAAATACAACCGCGCCCGATCAGCGACCCGTTTGCGAACACCCGCTCTTCTTGTAAATCGATTTTTTAATCGTCAAATTCTTCACTATCCCCTGCTCTGTTACACAAAGCCCAATAATCGCTAATTTACGGGAATTGTCCGATACTCCTGAATTCGGAATAAACGGTTTCGCACTTACACTCCGACTCTTTTCAGCAGAACGCGTAAATAAAATAACACCAAAAAGAAGGACAAACAAATGAGTTGCGGACACGGCTTAAATTTATTTGTTGCCTGTTAAATTATTTGGTTACAAAGAACGCAGAAGATGCAAGAATCAATAGAATTACAGAAAATTAGAAATATTTCATTTGGCTTATTTTAGAAAGTTGACTTCCGATAATATTCTTACTTCTTTTTTTATAATCGTTTTTAAAATTCTGTTCAACTGTTTTTATCCCAATTAACAAGTTCTGACAATTCAAATCCCATCCCCAACCCCAATCCTATGAGAAATCCGACAGGCATATTTCTGAACGACAGTATTTTGGCTGTTCCCGAATAATAGACAACGGTCAATATTAAAGCGCCTGCCACAAAAAAGATTGAAAAAATCCCGGCTAAAATTAAAGGTCTGACATATTTCATCCGCTTCAATTTTTCATAAATCCAATTTGAAAAAATAAAAACAGAAAAAACTGCTCCGAGAAAATAGAAAAAATGAGTAATGAAATGATGACTATGCGATGAAAAGTAGAAAATTAAAAACAAAAGAATACTAACAAAAACCGAATCTCTGTAACGTTTAAAATTAAAAAGGGCAAATGAAACGGATCCGACTACCCCATAGGAAACAAATTGGAAATAAGGAGATTTCAGAAAAAAGACGGCACGACCAAAAAATATAAACCCGGTCAGTACGGAGGCAATACTCCCGAAAACCATAAAAGAGATCATTTTTTTCAGTTGATTATTCATCTCTGAAAATCCCGTTTAATAATACGATGATGTATTGGACACAAACCCTTAGACTGTTTCCGCCGGCAAAGATAATGAATACGTTTATGATTTAGGCTTGGGTTAATGATTGGGTATGTACCCTATTTTTGTCGATTTAATTTACAAATTTATTTAAAGAATGTAAAAACCCGGATGGAAAAAAATAGCTGAGTAAATTTTTATTTGCTTTTATGTTATTTATTTCTAACTTTGTGTTAGAATTACCTAACAAGGAGAATGCCATGAAACGCTATTACAAAGAAATTATTTTCGGATCGGTTTTAACAATCTTGTTTGTGGGATTGATTTTCTGGTTTGGAAGGCAGGAAGCGGACGGGTATTTGAAAATACTCATTGCGGTTATCACTGTATTTCTGGGTATTTTTGCAGTCATTCGAAATATTTCCGCTAAAAAGAAGGAGTTTGCTTCGGGCATGCCCACCGAAGACGAGCTTACGAAACTCGCCAGAATTTACGCCGGCAGCAGAGCGTTCATCTATTCGATGTACTTGTGGTTTTTAATTTTCATTTTTAATTATACTTTCAGTGAGCGCAAAGAAATGCTGGGCATCGGAATTTTAGGTTCCGCCCTGATTTACGGAATATGTCTCTGGTATTACAAAACAACGGCGAATTTCGGTGAAGAATAGAATAAAAGAACTCAGAGCAAGGCGCAATATTACTCAGGAACAACTGGCTAAATTGGTGGGCGTGCGGCGTGAGACCATTGTATTTCTTGAAAAAGGGAAATACAATCCGTCGCTCAATTTAGCCTATTCCATTGCCAGGGTATTCGATCGCACAATCGAAGATGTTTTTATTTTCGACGATTCAAACGAAGAACGGAAAGCTTCGGAATAAGGCAAGATTCACAACAACGGCTTTTGCTATTCCAACCAATCGTGATACGGCAGCAGTTCCTTGAGCTTAACAACCTTATTCCTGCCTATGATCACTTCCGTATTCAGGTTATCTTCGTGTATTTGGCGAATGAATTCTCTGCATCTCCCGCAGGGAGGAATGATAGAGCCGTCATGCCAAACTGCGACGATTTTCTTAATCCTGTATTCTCCGGCTGTTACCATAGCCGCAATTGCGCTATGCTCCGCACAAAATCCCATTCCCGATGCGGTATCGATACAAACTCCGAGATAGACATTATCGTTTTCCGTCAGTAAAGCGCAGCCGACATCTCCGACAATAAAGCCGCCTTTGATTTTATGCGGAAGAACGACGGATAATGCTTTTTCGATCAGTTCCTTGTCGGATATTTTTGCCATGGAAGATTCCTCACGCCGCGATTGATGCGCTTTACATTGCGATTGCAACTACCTGTTGTAAATATAGAAAACGATGTTTATTAACACAACAAGTTGTCGTTTAATTGTCTTTAATGCAATAACCGATTGCACAAAATGCGCCGTTCTTTTTTATTCTATCAGTATTTCGTCCGTAAATAACCACGCTTTGCCGCCCGCGCCCGGATGATTCGGCGGACAAACACCGATATTCCCGGCAAAAATCTTTAAATAGCGGGTTTTGATTCCCTTCGCGTTCAGCTTAACCCTTTTAATAGCCCGACCCGGACTTTGTTCGATTTGTTCCCGATTCAGCTTTGTAACCAGTTTAAAATTGCGACCGTCCTTCGATGCCGCCAAACGGACTTCCGTCGGCAGGAAAATCCATGAGCCCTCGTTCTTTAAAAAGCGAATCGTAACGTTATCGATTTGTTTTATCTTTCCCAGATCGATCAAAGCGTTCAGATCGTCCTGCTCAAAGCCAAGCCAGGCAGGATTTTGATAATCGGAATTTCCTAAACGACCGTCAACCAACGACAACGCGCCCTGAGCGGGATATTTGGGCGAAGGTTGATTTTTGAGACGAACGCCGCTTACCTTTTGAACCAGATTAAAATCGACGGTAACCGTTTCACTTTTACAGTCATCCTTAAAAGCCGCCGCTTTAATAATCTGACTCTTTTCCAGTTTTATCGGCTTTTTGAACAAAGGCGATGATTTTTGCGGCTGCGTCCCGTCAAGCGTGTAATGAATCTCCGCGTCTTTCATCCGGACGGAAAAATTGAGTTCTTTCGGCTTGGTGTAAATCCCGCTTTTTACAGCGGACACGGGTTTGGGCACGTAAAATTTTTTGTTCATCGCCGATTGCCTCATTCTTTCAAATGCGCCGAATACCGGTCTTCCGATCCAGCAATCGGGCTGCGGAACGTTGAACAAAAAAGCAATGGTCGGCGCAGTATCGAACGTGTTCATCGGTTGTTCGATCAAACGATTTTTAATGACGCCCGGACCACGAATGATCCACGGAACCTGAATTTCAGCCATGCTTTCGCCGCCGTGTCCTCTTCCCACTCCTCCGTGATCGGAAATCACAATAAAATGGGTTTCATCGTACATTCCCGCCTTTTCCAAAGCCGAGATAAGTTTACCGATTTGGGCGTCCACCTCAGTAACGGATTGGTAGTATTCGGGCGTACCGTGTCCTTCGGCGTGCCCCACCTCATCTACATGTCCGACATAAATAAAGGTAAAATCCGGTTTTTCGCTGATAATGTAAGGAATCGCCTTCCGATAAGTATCCCTGAAATCCTTTGTAATTTCAATTTTATCCGCATACTTGTTATTAAAAAGATCGCCGAGCGCAGCCCAATCGAAAAAAGCGGCTATTTTCAAATTTGGTCTGTTCTTTTTAAGCACTTCAAAAACGGAAGGGAAAAAGCCTTGGGAATCAGCCACGGTCGGTTCAATTGTGTGGTAGTCGGTTTTCCAGCCGTTTTTGGTAATTCCGTGCTGTTCGGGTCCCGCGCCCAGCAGCATGGAGCCCCAATTGGGCGCGCTCACCGTTGGCATTACACCCCGCGCTTTTAACGATAAGGCGCCTTCTCTGATTAAACGGTCCAGATTTGGCGTTTCGGCTGTTTGTAATCCGTCGGTACTGAATGCGTCGATGCCCAGCAGAATTACCCGTTTTGCTTTAACTGGATAAGATTTTTGACAGCTAAAAGCAAAAAACAAAAGTCCTGCTGTTACAAGCGTAAGCGTGATTAAATTGAGTTTTTTCATTTTTTGAACCTCTCGTTAGTTTAAGAAATTTATTTAAACGTGATGAGTAGCAAAGTAACAGAGTAACAGAGTAACAAAGTGACGAAGTAACACGCTCGTGATGCGTAATGCGTAATGCGTGATGAGTAAAAAAATGACAAATGAAAAAGGAAAAAAGAGAAAGCAGAATGCAGAAAGCCGTGATGCGTAACGAGTAACCAGCGACCAGAAACCAGTAACCAGTGACTTGAGAAGCCGCTTGCACGCTTAAATTTGCCGGGTAATCCGCGGTTTTTTCAGTTTTTCTCTTAAATTGGGGTTTGTCTTTGTATTTTGCGCATCTTATTGTCTGAACCTTGATTCTTGGGATTAAAGGATTTACTTGAATTTCAGAAATTCTCAAAATCACGGTAATCCTTAAATCCTTTTAATCATGGTTCAGACTCCTCTGAATCTCAATCGTAAATCCAAAGCTTTACCGACAGACTCATTCTTTAATCATACTTTGCCCGGCAAGCTCAAAGGGATCATCGCCAACGTTTAACGGTCGGATAATGAAACCGAACCGGTAATCTTTCGGAAGCAATATGTACTGACTGTGCGGTTTTGCCCACCAACTGTCGTCGCCTCCCACGCCCATCTGTTTGTAATCGATCATTACTTCCACAAAATCGCCTTCGTTTATTTGGTTCAGATGCTTTTCTCCGCGGAATTT
>JAADIP010000080.1 GCA_013151275.1 Calditrichota bacterium
CTTATGCATCCGGATGAGGAATTTTACCTGCGTGAACTTTCCAATCTTTTTAAATTATCTCCGCGACCCGTAACCCTTGAGCTAAAAAACCTGGAAACCATCGGCTTGATAAAAAAACGGATGTCGGGCAATCGAAATTATTATACTGTAAACAAACAACATCCTTTATTTTCTGATTTAAGAAATATGTTTCTTAAAACCGTAGGTTTAAAAGATGTTGTTTACAAAAACATCCAGCCGGTCGAAACCGAAATAGAATATGTATTCATTTATGGTTCCATTGCCAGAAGCGATGCTACGGCTGCGAGCGATGTTGATTTGATAGTTATCGGAAATGTATCTTCTCGGAAACTTTCGAGCCTCATGTTGCATGCGGGAAATGAATTGCGGAGAGAGATCAATTTTTCAGTTTTTTCTCTAAGTGAATTTAAAAACAGATTGAAAAAGAACGATCATTTTATTACCACAATAATAAAAGAACCCAAAATATTTATTATTGGGGATTCTGATGAGTTTGACAGAATGGCTAAGGAATGGCTGGCTGAAACAGCATCAGACAAGCCGTGAAGAAGTACAAAATATCTTGCATATCATTGAACGTGATTTAAAGGATAGTCAGTTAAATGAATTGTCGCTTGATTGGCGATTTGCGATTGCCTATAATGCGGCATTACAATGCTGTACTATTGCTTTATATTGTTCCGGATATAAACCGTCGAGAGGGCAAAGCGAACACTATCGCGTTATTCAAAGTCTAACTTTAACAATGGGTGAGCAATTTTCGGAAATACGTGATTACTTGAATGCTTGCAGATCAAAAAGAAATATCAGCGATTACGATGCCGCCGGAACAATATCGACGAGCGAAACGGATGAGCTTATCAAAACAGCCGGAGAGTTGTACGAAGAACTAAAAAAATGGTTAAACAAAAATCATCCCCATTTTTACCAACCTTAATTTATTTTACTTTCCCTGAATTTGTGGAAGATAACAGCCACCCGCTCATTTTTCCCACTTAAATTCTCCCGCAATGACTTTTTCTATTAAAGATCTGCTCTTTTGCTTTTTAATAAATCGTTCCCAGTAATGCGCAGTCGCCCGGTCAGGAAAAACCTTTTGAAAAACCAACTCCCACGGCACCCCGCGCACAGTCCAACCTTTCGGATACTCATTGTGCGATTGCAAACGCTTTTCGGGTGAGCCTGAAATACCAACGTAATAATGATCAATCTTTGACGAATAAAGAATGTACAAGTAATATTCCATAGCACAAACTAAAAAAGCCCCAAGGATATCTCTTCCCTGAAGCTTCTCTACCGCTCCGGCGGTAGGACTCGAACCTACATCCCGCCTAGGCGGGACGGGATAACAGCCACCCGCTCTGCCAATTGAGCTACGCCGGATTGTCAAATAACTTTTTTTATTTTACTTTCTAACAGAGACCCGAACCTCAGTAAAACTTGAAATATCAACGACACAAACTAAAAAAGCCCCAAGGATATCTCTTCCCTGAGGCTTTCTCTACCGCTCCGGCGGTAGGACTCGAACCTACAGCCTAGTGGTTAACAGCCACCCGCTCTGCCAATTGAGCTACGCCGGATTGTCAAATAACTTTTTTTATTTTACTTTCTAACAGAGACTCGAACCTACATCCCGCCCGGGCGGGATAACAGCCACCCGCTCTGCCAATTGAGCTACGCCGGAATCTCATCGGCTTGCAAACAAGGCGTTAAATATAAATAATCCTTTTACCTCTGTCAATATTTTATTTTAAGATTTTTTTAATTTTTTTCACCAGCGTCCGGCAATTTTCGCGCCGCACACCGAGCAACTTCCGTCCGCTAAATTCTCCACGGAAACCCGGTACCAATCCCTTCGGATTAATACTTCCTTGCAGTTCGGACAAAAAGTGGTTTGCCCTTCGGGATCGTGAACATTTCCCGTATAACAGAATTTAATCCCTTTCCGCAAAGCAACTTCCCTCGCCCTTCGCAAAGTGGAATACGAAGTAGGCGGATGATCCAACATCTTAAAATCGGGATGAAATGCCGTAAAATGAAGCGGTACCGAATCTCCCAAATTATCCAGAATCCAATCGCACATACTACCTATTTCGTCCTCCGCATCGTTTTCGTTCGGAATAAGAAGCGTAGTGATCTCAAACCAAACTTCGGTCTCTTTTTTCAACCAGATCAAAGTGTCCAAAACGGGTTGAAGATGAGCGCCGGTTAGCTGAAAATAAAATTGTTCGCTAAAGGCTTTTAAATCCACATTGGCGGCGTCTATATGTTCAAAAACCTCTTTTCGGGCGTCCTTATCGATATAACCGTTGGTCACCATAACTGTTTTGATATTTGCCTGATGAGCAATCTTCGAAATATCGATAACATATTCTCCGAAAATAATCGGATCATTATAAGTAAAGGCTATTGAGGGACAATGATTTTTTAGGGCGATGCGCACAACCTCTTCCGGAGATACGTGCAAAGCATGCGATTCATCAAGCCGCGCCTTACTCATCGACCAGTTCTGGCAGAACTTACATCCGAGGTTGCAACCCGCGGTTCCGAAACTGAGAATGGTTGTGCCCGGATAAAAATGGTTCAAAGGTTTTTTTTCAATCGGATCCACTGCAAATCCGGTCGGTCGTCCGTAAGCCGTGGAGTAAAGTTTACCGTCAACATTCTTGCGCACAAAACAAAACCCGGCTTTACCCTCGGGTATATTGCAGTATCTCGGACAAAGCGTACACAAAACCCGATTGTTTTCGACAGGCTGCCACCAACGAGCCACCGGAATTGATTGCGTGAAATTCATTTTTCCATCCCAAATTTAACTGTTGTTTTATCGACAGAACTATTATGCAAAAAAAAATCTCCTTTTGCAACAATACCTAAAAATGCGCGGAATTGTATCACTTTATCTAAAAAAAATTCAATTTCAATATTTAAGTGTCGATCATTTAAATCAAGGATAGCAAACTATATTACAGGGTTATGAAGGATCGGAACGATATGTCGGATATTATCACCAGGTACGAAGAATTGCTGGAAAACTTACGCACGCGCTTGAGTGTTTTAAATACATCTGTATTTTTATTGGAGGAGACTTTGGAAATATCGGATGAAAAAACAAACGAGTATCTTCATAAAATAAATTCAGAATTGGAACGGATCAGGCAACTTATTATTAATGTCCCCGAAAAAATTAGGAGAAATTAAGCTTTGTTTCCTGAAACAAAAATACAAACCGCACCAAAAGAAGACCCGAAAGCTGAGAAAAAGCTTAACATTCTGGTTATCGAAGATGAACCGGAAGTAAGGGAAAGCTACATCGACATGTTCAACTTTTTAGGTTACCAGGTGGATGTGGCTGAAAACGGAATGACCGGTCTTGAAAAATTAAAGAAAAAGACCTATCACATCGTCTTTACCGATTTGAATATGCCGGTGATGGACGGGCTGCAAACCCTGCGTTTGATAAAGAAAAATTATACCGAGACCGAGGTCATCGTAATTACAGGATTTGCCACCATCGAAAACGCCATTAAAGCGATGAAACAGGGAGCGTTTGACTACATTACCAAACCAGTCTCTTTTGAGCATGTTCGTATTGTATTAAATCGCTGCATTCAAACCATTAACGCCCGCAGAGAAAACAAACAGTTAAGAGACCTTAACGTTAAACTTCGCGAATTGAATGAAATAAAAAATAAATTCATCACCATTACCAATCACGAACTAAGAACGCCTCTTGCCGTGTTAAAGGGATATTTCGATTTGATGGAAATGGATATTAACGATGACCGCCCTGAAAACATTAAAGAATACGTCAGCGTCATCAGATCTACCATTGATGAAATGACGGAAATGATAGAGAATATGCACGATTTGACCCTGCTTACCAATTATGCCGGTCATCTGAAGAAAGAGTCCGTAAAAATCAATAATCTCGTTTTGCGCGTTTACAAAAAGATGAAATCTCTGTTCACCTTACGAAAAATTAATTTCGCTTATAAATTAGAACTCGAAGACCCTGTCGTTCTCGTTGATCCGCATAAAATGGAAAAAGCGGTGACCGAATTGGTTCAAAACGCTTTAAAATTTACCAAAGAAGGCGGGAAAGTATTAATCAGAGCAAAACTCGATAAGAGGAAAAATCAGGTCTATCTCTCGGTGGAAGACACGGGAATCGGAATTCCTCACGATAAAATCAATTTGATATTCGAACCGTTTTACGAGGTTCAGAACGAATTGCACCATTTTACGTCAAAAATAGAATTCATGGGCGGCGGCATCGGAGTCGGTCTTTCTATGACTAAAGAAATCGTCGAAGCTCATGACGCCGAACTGATCGTTGAAAGCAATCCCGGCAAAGGCAGTATTTTTACAATTATTATGAGTGCACAGTCATAATAGGCACTTAAAAAGCCATTAACTGCTTAAAAATTTTCACTCTTTCTTCGATGTCTTTCAGTTCAATATTTTCCAACCGCTTAAAACTAAAATCTTCCACATTAAAAGAGGCGACGGTGCTGCCATAAATAATGGCTCTTTTCAATGTTCGGAAATCCTGCTTGTTAGCCCTGGCGATGTATCCCATAAATCCGCCGGCAAAACTGTCTCCCGCGCCTGTGGGGTCAACCACTTTTTCCAAAGGAAAAGCCGGAGAAAAAAAGAAATGTCCGTTGTGGTAAAGCATTGCCCCGTGTTCGCCCTTTTTAATGATCACGCTTTTAGGACCCAATTCGGTTATGCGCCGCGCCGCCTTGATCAAATTAAACTCATCGGTTAATTCTTTGGCTTCTTCGTCGTTTAAAACAATAATATCCGTGCGCTTTAATACTTTATCCAATTCCGAACGTTTTCCGCTAATCCAGAAGTTCATTGTATCCAGGGCAACGAGCTTGGGTTTTTTGATTTGATCCAAAACCTCTAATTGCAATTCGGGATCGATATTGGCAAGAAAAACATATTTGGCTTTTTGATAGTTTTCCGGAATCCTCGGTTGAAAACGTTCAAATACATTAAGGAAAGTGAAGAGCGTTTCCCGCTTGTTCATATCATCGTAATAGCGTCCGCCCCAGCGAAAAGTATGTCCGCTTTCCATGTACAATCCGTCAAAATTAACTCCGCGTTTTTTAAGGAACGATATTTTGGAAGCGTCAAAATCAGAACCGACAACGCCGACAACATTAACCGGACAAAACAAACTGGCAGCCGCGCTAAAGTAGAGCGCCGATCCGCCCAGAGAATCCTCCACTTTTCCGTAAGGCGTTTCAACGGTATCATAAGCAATGGAACCAACAACAAGCAAACTCATAGCTTTCTTCCTCTTATTTTACATGTGATCCGGTGCGGTTATTCCCAACAATCCCAATCCGTTAGCCAACACAAGGCGTGCGGCGTCAATCAGCGCAAGCCGGGCGCGGGATAGTTGCAGATCGTCGCCGATTACTCTGCATTCGGTGTAAAATTTGTGAAAATATGTCGCCAAATCGTACAAATAGTTCACAAGACGGTGCGGCTCGTAATTCAAAGCGCCGGACTCTACGACCTGCGGAAAATGAACAAGATGCTTAATTAAATTGATCTCTTCCGGAGCCTGCAGCAAAGCCAAATCGGCGGTCGCGTTTAAATCGATTTTACGGGTTTCGGCTAATTTTAAAATACTGCAAATACGGGCATGCGCGTATTGAATGTAAAAAACCGGATTCTCTTCCGATTGTTTTTTTGCCAGAGTCAAATCGAAATTCAGATGCGAATTCATGCTGCGCATAAGGAAAAAGTAACGGGTAACATCCACGCCCACTTCATCCATCAGTTCGTCGAGGGTGACAAAATTAGCCTTGCGCGTTGACATCTTCACCTTTTCTTCGCCTTCGTAAAGCGTGACAAACTGATGAATTAACACCTTAATACGATCAACATCATAGCCCAGCGCTTTTACCGCAGCCAAAACATCGGGATAAGTGGCAATATGATCAGCCCCGAAAATATCAATAATCAAATCGAATCCGCGTTTTACCTTTTCCACATGATAGGCGATATCCGGAAGCCGATAGGTGGGTTCGCCGCTGCTTTTTACGATAACCCGATCCTGATCAAATCCCAGTTTTGAAGTCAAAAACCACACGGCGCCGTCCCGTTCGGCAATAAGCCCCTTTTCCCTTAACCGCTCGATGATTTCGTCGATCTTGCCCTCGTCATAAAGCGACTTTTCATTGTAAAACACGTCAAATTCAAATCCCAGACGCCTGATTGTGTTTTTAATGCCCGTAAAAATGATTTGCTCGGCGCGATCCTTAAAATAGGCGATGTCGGTCTCCGACTTCAGAGCATCTCCTTTTTCCTTAAAAATCGTGCGGGCAATATCGATAATGTATTCGCCCTGATAATAATCTTCCGGGAATTCCACTTTTTCTCCGCATAATTCCAGATACCGCAAACGGACCGATTCGCCGAGAATACGCATTTGCCTGCCCGCGTTATTGAAATAGTATTCGCGGGTCACCTTGTAACCGACAGCCTGTAAAAGCCGCGCCAGCGTGTCGCCAAGCACCGCTCCGCGTCCGTGCCCGATGGTCAGCGGTCCGGTGGGGTTCGCGCTTACAAACTCGATTTGCGCCGTTTTGCCTTTGCCGACCGCGCTTTGACCGAAACGTTCTTTTTCTTCAAGAATCTTTCTCAATTGGGTATAAAGATAGGTCTTTGAGGCAAAAAAATTTACAAAGCCCGGACCGGCAATTTCGATTCTGGAAATGTATCGCTCATCCACCGGGATGAAGGCTTTGAGCTCTTCGGCTATTTGCCGGGGATTTTTCTTAAGATGTTTGGCAAGTTGTAAAGCGAGGGTCGAAGCGAAATCTCCGAATTTTTCTTCTTTGGGTTTTTCAAGGATGATTTCAATTCCGGAAATTTGGCGGGCGTCTAAAAATCGTTGGAGCTGCTGAATAATATATTCCTGAGTCGTCATACTTCCTCTTCGCTTATTAATTCCATTTTGGCGTCGGCAAACAGTCGTTCAATACCGTAAAACTCTCTGGCTTCGTGATTAAAAATATGTACCACCACGTCAACATAATCGAGTAAAACCCAACGAAAGTATTCATAACCCTCTTTGCTGAACGGTTTTACTCCCTCCTTACCGAGTTCATCTTCAATATGGTCGGTGATGGCTTTTATTTGTAAATTAGATTCTCCCGTCATGATTACGAAATAATCTGCGTAATCTGTTATCTTTTTGATATTTAGTAAAACAATTTGTTTAGCTTTTTTGTCCAAAGCTAAATCAACAATCTTTTTTGCAAGTTCGGATGACGTCATTATTCCTTTCCTTTAAAAATACTTAATGTCTTGTAATCCTGCCCGATGATGATCGTAATATCCGCAATAGGATTGGGATTGGAGAAAGATTCGATTTGTTCACGGGGAATTCCCATTATTTTGGCTAAATCCAAAGTTTTTTGTTTGGTTTCATCGGAATTGACCTGATCGATGAGGCGTGTTTTTTTCACGCTGAAATATGGTTTTCCGTTTCGCAGATAATTGCCTGTGTTAACCACATCATAATTAATCGCCTTTAGCTTATCAGCCAGATATTTGGCGATCCCCTGTTCTCCGCACCCGTTCAGGATTTCGATTTGTGTGGCTTTTACGAAAATTTCGGGTTGGGTTTCATTCGTTGCGGTTTCAACGGGCTCCTCCACGGGAAGCGGCGGTTGTTCGACATCTTTTGTGATTTCCGGCTGTGCTTTCGAAAAAAGAGTTAATGCCGGTAATTTTTGCCGGATTTCCGGTAATAAATATTTATAGCCGGCGTAAATTACAAGAACGATAAAACCCAAAATTAGAATATACTTTAATAAAGCAATAAAACGGTTTGGCTCCTTTGGCGCGCGCCCGGGGCGAAGTTGACTTGTCTTTCTTCTTTGAACGGTTTGAGTGCTGAGTCTTCTGCGATGTCTCAAGGTGATTTTTTGTCTCCTGAATTATTCATCGGTTTCTGCTAATTTAAGGTTTTCTCAAACGTGGGCAAATTTAATGAAATTGCTTATTGAATTCTAATCTTTTTAAATAAAACGACCGAATCCGCGCTAAACGAATCCGGTCAAACTTGTTATAAAAAATGTACGAACGATAAATCATCGGTCAAATTCTGAAAATTGCCCGAAAACAGGTCCGTAACCAAAGGGCGAAGATTGGATCTGCAAAGTCAGTTTGGTGTTTTTTGAAATTTGATATTGTAACTCCGCCCCGCCGAAAAACTGCGGTTTATTCAGGTAAAACCCTTCTCCGAATGTGTTGTAAGGAGAAGAGACGATTCCCAAGTTGGCGCGAATCCACAATTTATCGGAGAACTGGTAGTCAATCGTATTCATGTAGCTGCTTAACATCATGCCCTGCCCGTAAAAACTACCGTAAGACATGCTTACCGTATGGCGCATCTGTAATTTTTCGGGATTTAAAAATCCTCCTAAAAATGCGCCGCCGGGATTGGAAAGAATCGCCGCCATATTCGGCTTTGTGGGTTGATTTCGGTATTGGGCATACGAACTGCCGACCAACCCAAAATAAAGCAGAATAAATGGAATCAGAATAATTCCGCGTTTCATGAGATTTGCCTCTTGTATTTTTTAACACCTTTTCTTCGAGCTAAAAACCGCTTTTTTAATTTATCAAATACTGCAAATAATATGATACTTCTTTTTAATGAAAGCAAATTTATGTGATCCTTTTTTAATATCGCCGCGCTTTCATTAATGTGAATTTAACTCCGTAAATTTAAAATAGTTTCCGCCGCCTTTAATTGCTCCGGAGTGTTAATACCGCGGGTTTCATCAAAATCGGGCGTTTTTACGGCGTTAACTTTTAATCCCTGATCGATAAAAACGGAAATCACATCAGGCAAATAATATTCTCCTTGTGCGTTGTTGTTATCTATTTTTTTCAATGCGGAAAATAAGGGTTGCGCCTTGAACACATAAATTCCCACATTAATCTCTTTGATTTTTAATTCTTCTTCGCCGGCGTCCTTGTGTTCAACAATTTTTTTAACGAATCCGGTTTCGTCGCGCACAATTCTGCCGTATCCGGTCGGATCATCTAACTCCGAGGTAAGCAATGTTGCTGTGGCTGCGCTTTCCTGATGACGCGAGATCAAATTTTTGAGAGTCTCTTTTGTTAAAAGGGGCACGTCCCCGGATAAAACCAAAACATCGCCCTCGTAGCCTTTTAAAAGCGGTTCCGTTATTTGCACGGCGTGACCCGTACCCAGTTGTTCTTCCTGAACGGCAAATTCAACGTCAATATCGGCGCAGGCTTGTCTGACGAGTTCCGCTTTATGTCCGATAATCAGAATGGTTCTGGAAGAATTGAGGGATTGCGCAAGATCAATTACGTAGCGCACCATCGGACGGTCGTTTATTTTGTGCAATACTTTGGGAAGATCGGACTTCATTCGTGTGCCTTTTCCGGCTGCCAAAATCAGTGTTACAAATTCTTTCACAGCAGAAACCCTTCTCGTTTACTGGTACTTTCTTCAATTGTTCTCGTTTTATCGGATTTTTAAAATTGTATTGTCGATTAAGCGCGTTGAATTAAAATACACCGCCAGAGCGACCAAAATATCCCCCTCGCCCGGACGCGGAGCGCCGAGAGTTTCCGCGTCAACCATTTCGATGTAATCGATCTTTCCTCCGGATTCCCGTTCGATTAACCGCCGCATTTTTTGTTTGATGGATTCCGGATCATGGTTTCCGCCGGAATACTCCTTTTCCGCCAATTGCAAACTTCGGTAGAGAACCGTCGCCTCTTTTCGCTGCCGTGAATTCAGATATTTATTTCTTGAACTCATAGCCAAACCGTCGCTTTCGCGCACGATGGGCGCCACAATTATTTTTACGGGGAAGTTTAAGTCTTCGACCATTCTTTTAATAATCACCGCCTGCTGGGCGTCTTTTTGACCAAATACGGCAAAATCGGGCTGCACGATATTAAAAAGCTTGGCGACAATGGTGGTTACTCCCCGAAAATGCGTGGGACGGGAAACGCCGCACATAATTTCGGAAAGATCCTCTGTAATCACATAGGTTTTGTGGAAAGGACGGTACATCTCTTCATTGGAAGGATAAAAAACCGCGTCAACTCCTTCCTGTTTGCACAAGCTTTCGTCGCGGGCAAAATCGCGCGGGTATCGTTCAAAATCTTCGTTCGGTCCGAATTGAGTGGGATTGACATAGATACTAACGACTAACCGATCGGCATGTTTTTTGGCTTCCCGAATCAGACGCAAATGACCTTCATGCAAATAGCCCATGGTGGGTACAAATCCGATGGTTTCGCCGCGGGCGCGAGTCGAGCGAGACCACCGGCGCATCTCTTCAATAGTCTTAATAACTTTCATTTTCCGAAGGGAAATCCTTTTGTTTTACATCGTGCACATATTGAATGAAAGCCTCTAACATTAACTTACCCAATTCCGCGTATCGGCGGACGAACTTGGGTTTGAATTTTTCGTAAAGACCCAGCATATCGTGGCTCACCAGTACCTGCCCGTCGCAGTATTTACCTGCACCTATTCCTATGGTTGGAATTCTGAGCTGTTCCGAAATTTCACGGGCAAGGTCGGCGGGTATTTTTTCCAGAACCATGGAAAAGGCTCCCGCTTTTTCCAAAAGGAGCGCATCTTCTTTGAGCTGAGCCGCAATTTCCGCATCGCGTCCGCGCACTCCGTATCCTCCGAACTGGTGAATGGATTGCGGCGTAAGTCCCAAATGCCCCATAACGGGAATTCCCAGTTGAACCAGTCGCTCGACAACCGGAATTATCGGTTTACCGCCCTCCAGCTTTACCGCCTCGGCGCCGCCTTCCTGTAAAAAACGCCCCGCATTCCGAACCGCATCCTCAACGCTGATCTGATATGAAAGGAAAGGCATGTCAACAACAAGTAAAGCGCGGTTGACTCCCCTGCGCACCGATTTTACGTAATGAAGCATTTCGCTCATACCAACGGATAAGGTGTTCTCGTGACCCGCCATTACCATTCCGCCCGAATCCCCGACCAGAATGATGTCGATGCCGCTTTGATCAAGAATTTCAGCCATTAACGTGTCATAAGCGGTGAGCATGGCAATGGGTTCGCCCTGTTCCTTCATTCGAATAATCAGGGGAACGGTAACCCGTTTTGATTCTTTTTGAATTGACATGACTTTTACTCGATTGCTGTTTTATTTAACTTCACGCCGCAAAATTACAAGATGTAAAAATTAGTAGCAAACATTTTCCGGTTAACAAACCAGCGCGGAACTTTAATTGCCGTCATTAACCGAACTCCGATTCGGCGATTCCACAACGCCCGGTTACCGGTTTCAAAATCGTCGTTTTCTAAAATCCGAAACGCATCTTCGGCTTTTGCCGCCACAAACTTAACGACGCAATGTTTAAACCGATTTGTCGAAACAAAAATATCCCGGAAATTAAATACTCATGCGCTCTTTTTAAAGGATTCGATGATTCCTCCGCCTAACACCTTTTCACCGTTGTAGAATACGGCGGACTGCCCGGGCGTAACCGCTTTTTGCGGTTCGTCAAAAACAACCCGGACACGACCGTCATCCAAAGAATAAACGGTTGCCGGAGCGGCGGGCGATTTGTAACGAATTTTAACCTGCCCGCGAACGCCCTCTTTGGCATGAGGAATACTCACAAAATTAACGGATTTGGCGATTAATTCCTTTGAGTAAAGATATTTCTCTTCTCCGATAATTACGCGGTTGTTTGCCGGATCGGTTTCGATAACGTACATCGGGCGTCCGAATCCTTTGCCTATTCCCCGGCGCTGACCAATGGTGAAAAACGGATAACCGCGGTGTTCGCCGACCGTTTCGCCTTTTACCGTTACCAGTTTTCCGCCGCGCACTTTTTTTTCCAGACCACTCACCGCCTCGGTCAAAAAACGGCGATAGTTATTATCGGGCACAAAACAGATTTCCATACTTTCTTTTTTTTGAGCGGTCTTTAAACCGTAGCGTTCGGCAATTTCGCGCACTTCGGGTTTTGTTAATTCACCCAGAGGAAAAAGGGTCCGCGCCAGACTTTCCTGCGTAATTCCCCACAAAGCGTAGGATTGGTCTTTTTCTTTGTACTTACCCTGCCACAGCTCGTAACGACCCGTAGAAGCGTTGTACTTAACCCGCGCGTAATGACCCGTGGCGATGTAATCCGCTCCCAACTCCCGCGCTTTTTGAATGAGGCTTTGCCATTTTATACGGGTATTGCACAGAACGCACGGATTGGGAGTCCGTCCGCTGAGATATTCCGCAATAAAATCATCGACAACGCTCTCGCGGAACTCGCGGCTAAAATTAAGCACATAATGCGGAATCCCGATTTTGGCGCAAACCATTCGGGCGTCATTAATCGAATCCAAAGAGCAGCATCCGCTCTCGCGATTAATGTTGCCGCCCACGGATTCGTAGTCCCACAGCTTCATGGTAATTCCGATGCAATTGTAGCCCTGTTCCTTTAACAGCAGCGCCGCAACTGAGCTGTCCACGCCGCCGCTCATAGCCACAACAACGGTTATATTTTTTTCGGTAGTCGTCAATGACAAACCCCCGATTTGAATTTGGGCAATTTTTTCAGAATAATAATTTCGCTGCCTTTATCCGTAATATTATAGCGCATTTCATCTACCAATTGTTCTACTAAAAACAGACCTCTGCCGCCGACTTCGTAAATATTTTCGGGAGACAGGGGATTTTTTATCTTTTTCGGATCAAAGCCCGCGCCTTCGTCCCGAACGGATACTTGCAGACATTTTTCCCGTACCCGAAAGGTTATCTTAATCTTTTTGCTCTGATCACCCTTGTTCCCGTGGTGCAAAGCATTATTAAACAGTTCCGTCACAACAATGGACAAATCATCGCGAATTGTCTCTTCAAAATGTAATTCGGAGGCAATTTGCGATGTAATCCGTTCAATTGTCTCCAGATATTTTATGTGACTCGGAAATGTAACGGTATATTCCCCGTTTTTCAAAAATGCCATGCGCGCTCTCCGTTTAATTTGATCAATTTAGATACGTCAATTACTGATGTCAAAAGAAATTAATCGGGTACTTTACATTAAAAGGAGATTTTTAGTATAATACGGCGGAAAGATTTATATTCGGAAAGTTACATCACCGATTTTTAAGAGGGCAAAATGGGAAATCGTTTAAACGCGCACGCGCCATGGATAATCATGATGGTTTTGATTACAATCCAATCGTCAATCGAAGGATTTGATCTGCCTAAGCTGGGAATACAAATCGAAGACAAATTGGTGCACTTTTTAATATTCGGCATCTTGGGATGGCTTTTGGCTCGGGGCATGTCCAAAGAGTTAATCTCCGGCATTCGCAATCATCCTTTTTCCGTATCAATAATAATGGGTATTTTGTTTGCCGTTTTCGATGAATGGCATCAGTCGATGGTTCCCGGCAGAGATGCCAGCGCGGGAGACTTAATCGCCGATACCCTGGGCATTCTTGTTTTTGTGGCATATTTTTACTACAAGCGCGAAAAGTTACCGCAAAACAGCGACGCGCATCCGGATTAAAATATCGGCGAATTTTTACCCGCCCGAACGCCTGTTGTTTTTTGCCGGAATCTTCCGAAACCCTGACAAGCGGGACGGTTTCGGAATACCCGATAGTCTAATTTTTATTGAGCTTTAAGGAAAATCCCAGAAATTTTGCCATCACCGGTCGGTGGTCGGACACATTGTTTACAAAAGACCGATATTCCTGATCCAGATACAAAACTTTACAGACGCCGTTTCCGTATTCCTGCCGGGCGTCCTTAGTTATTAAAATATGATCGATCAGGCTTTTATAGGTTGACGAAATATAAGAATACTGATTGGTTAATTTCTGAGTTAAAAATTGAAAAGAATCGGTATCATTTAAGAAAGAAGTAAAAACGTTGGTTTCCGGCGGATCGTTTAATTGATCGTTCCAGTCGCCCAGAACAATAAAATCGGGGTCTGCGCCCGCGGAGATTTCCGCCTTGATGTATTGGGATAATTTATCGTTTGCTTTTTTACGCCGCGCTTCATTTGACGAGCCGCTCTTGGCTTTTAAATGAAGGACGATGATATTAAAATCAAATTTAACGCCTTCCAAATCTTTAACGGTAACATAAGCCTCCAGCGGAGGACGGGGGAAAGCATAGCCATCATCCTCAAAAATGTTTTTCGTGTCCGCGATTGAAATAAAATCAACCTTGTACAAAATTCCCGTTTTTTGATAAGAACCGCTGCCGTAAGTATCGGAAGAAAGTACTCCGCGCCAACCGGGCAAAAGATTCAATAATTCGTTAAAAGAACGGACGCTGGCGATTTCTTCAACGGCAATCAAATCGATATCCAGATCTTTAATAATTTGCGCCACATCGTTTATGGTACGGCTATCCGCTTTGGGAAAATTCTCAATATTCCAGGTCGCCAGTTCAAACCGTTCCGATTCGCCAACGCGGTTGACAAGAACAGTGGAATCGGGTTTGGTGGTATCTTCCTCGTCCAACACACGGCGATTGCATTGAACCAGTAAAGCGGATAAAACCAAAATAGTCAAAAGAGAAAAGATTTTATTTCTGTTCATAGTTTAAACTTCCCTGACTTTCATAATTGCTGTCATTCCGTTTGCCGATAAAAAGTAAAATTACAAAATCCGTCCCGTCCTTGCAAAATCACTAAAAACTATCTTCTTCTAATTCTTTCTTAGTTTAACAGATCGTCTTTTATGTTCGGACTTTAATTTAATAATCATCCGCCCACAACCCTCCCGTGGATTCCAGCCAGTCGGCGATGCGCCCGGCTGCCTTTTGAATATCGCTGTCTGAAATATCGAGCGCCATTTTGGGCAAAATTGATTGCCCGACAACCTTTTCCATCTGTTCCTGCTCGGCGACAAACAAATTCAAATCGTCATACTGACTCGGATTACCCGAAACTTTTAAGCGTTCCCGTCTGGCATCCCGAAAGGTTTCCGGATCCCGTTTACAAAAAACCAGATGAAAACCAACGGCTTTTAAACGTTTTTCCAACCAGTTAAAATCATACTCCGTTCCGTAAACTCTTTTTTGATAAACCAGCGTGGAAATATGAAATCGGTCAATAATCCACGAATAATAAGGCAGCAATTCAAATAAACGCATCCAGGTTCGATAGGTTTCCATCGCCCGTTCTTTCTCGTCGGGTTCAAAATTAATCAATCCCCTGCCCCAGGGAAAGTTCGTGAATCCGCACCATTCTCCCGAAATTAACGGAGAATGATACCTGTATTTTCGCTTGCCTACAATCCGCGGATGTTCATTCAGAGCAAAAGCAATTTCTGTCTTAAACGTCAAACGGGTTCCTTCCAAAATAATTTTCGGACATAATTTTTTACCCATGCCGTCTCCTTTGTAATTTTCCGTCGAAGAGTCTTAAGCCGGTTCTAATACATTTCTGACAATTTTAAGGTTATTTCTAACCAAAAATTGATCGAAATCAAATTATCAAAGGCGATTTTTTTAAACAAGAAAATTTGCCTTTATTTTCGTTATAACTATACGATAATGAAATTGAGCGCTTCAATAATATTCAGGGAGAAAAACCATGGTGACCTTAGTAAAGAAGAAAGAAACTCTAAAGGCGGAACCCCCAAAGCAGCCGCTTGCCAAAAAACTGAATGCCAAACAAAACGAACCGCCCGCCGAAGTTCTCTCTATCGACGAAATGATCAAGCAGATTATTAATCACCATATCGGAACCGGAGCCCTGGTTTAACAAAAACCCGCTCGTCGATTTTGCATTAAACGGCATTATTCATAATAATAGATTTTACATCCGCAGCCATCCCACATGTCTTCGTAAATCTTCATTCGATCCGCGATAAATTTTCCGGCTTCTGCCTCCGTTTCAAAACCGCGCAGTAAAATTTCGCCTTTATCCGATTTTTCCTGCACGATTAAATATTGATCGCATTTTAAAAGACGAATCTTATCCGCAATCATGGTATCGTGTTCCTGAATTAATCGGCAGGAATTAAGAATTTCCCTCAGCGTCTCTTCCGAAACCACGATAAATTGTTCGTTTTGTAATTTTTGAATGATCTCCTGCATCATAAAGCTTCCTCCGTGTTTTTTGCATTAGATACGGTTTGGGCGCGGGGGATACATTCTTTTTTGACCGCAGATTTGACCGCAGATGAACACTGATTACTCTGATTGCGCAGATGGAGTTAAGGTTCTTTGGGTTTTAATGCTTAAAATTGGGGAATTTGTTTTCTTCTTAATTCTCTGGTTCGCTCTGAAAAACATGTCCTGTCATTTCGATCCCGCCAATGCGGGAGAGAAATCTTACGATTCCGACAAAACAAAAGGTTTCTCGCCGCTGCGCTCTTCGAAATGACAATGAGAATGATACTGTCAAATGACCTGTACTGAAAAACGGGCTCTGTCATTTCGATCCCGCCAATGCGGGAGAGAAATCTTACGATTCCGACAAAGCAAAAGATTTCTCCTCGCCACGCTCGTCGAAATGACAATGAGAATGATACTGTCAAATGACCTGTACTGAAAAACGGGCTCTGTCATTTCGAACGCAGTGAGAAATCTTTTACCTATCACAAAAATAAAAGATTTCTCCTCGCCACGCTCGTCAAAATGACAATGAATGATCTTTTTAGAACAGACAAATTCTAATTTCAAACTCAATTTACTCTCCGAGCGCTTTGTGACTTCTTTGTGCGCAGTGTGGCTATTCTTTACCGCTTGTTGATATCTATTGAAATAATTCTACATATTGATTAGAATTGCGGAAGAAAATTTTACGGGAATAACAGGTAATTTTTTGATGCATTTGATTAATCGATTTTTTGGCACAGGTAAAATGAACTAACAGGTAAACAGACCATGATTTGTGAAAATACTGATTTTCCCTGAACATCCTTACTTTCTGCAAAAAAAGTAAGGAAAAATTTAAATTCAAGTAGAAAAATAATTTCACACCACGTTAACAACTGTTTTTTAACGTGGTTACAAAAAGGAATTCAAAAAACAACCGGACACCGGTGATTTGAAGAATTGCCAAAAACCGGAAGTTGCGACATTTTTACCGATTTGCTGCGCTGCCCGTCCTCAACGCCTTTTTCAATAAAGAAACGGCGGAGAGTTCCGAATGTTAGGATGGCAACGAAAATTTCGGGAGCATTTCCTTTAAAGTAAAAAAGCGTTAATACTATTTTCTACGCTGTCATTAAAAAAGGAGAGAAAACGTGACGCTTAAAACCCTTTCCGAAGGATCGACTATCGGAGTAATTGCGCCGGCTTTTCCGCCGGACGCGCAAAAACTGGCAAAGGGATTACAATACCTTAAAAATCTGGGTTACAATATCAAAGAGGGCAAAAGCTTAACGGCTCGTCATTTGTATTTCGCCGGAAGCGATCAATTGCGAATCGCCGAAATCGAAGCGATGTTTGCCGATCCGAAGGTGGACGCCATTTTCTGCGCCCGCGGCGGATGGGGAACACTGCGTCTGCTGGACAAACTTAACTACGACCTCATCAGGCAAAATCCCAAAGTTTTGGTGGGATATTCCGACGTTACCACGCTCCAGCTTGCAATTTACCAAATGACTGAAATACCGTCTCTTTCGGGTCCCATGGTAGCGGTCGAGATGGGAAACGGAATTTTGGACTTTACGGAGAAACATTTCTGGGATCAGATTCAGAATCCCGAGCCGTGGTATTCGTTCGTGTTCCGTGACGAGGATGTGGAAACATGGTCGGAAGGCGAAGCCCGGGGATTATTAACCGGCGGTTGTCTTTCGATGCTTGCCCATCAATTGGGTACGCCGTTCATGCCCGATTTGACCGGCGCGATTCTTTTTTTAGAAGATGTCGGAGAAAGTCCCTATAAAATCGATCGCTATCTGGCGCAGCTTTATCAGGCTGGAATTTTCAAAAAGA
>JAADIP010000230.1 GCA_013151275.1 Calditrichota bacterium
TTCGGCGGAGGAATTCAATCGACTGAAGATTTGCGGCTTGTTCTGGAAAGCGGAGCGGACATGGTAACCGCCGGAAGCGTGGCGGTAAAAAAACCGGAATTGGTGCTGGAGTGGTTCGAGCAATTCGGAGCAGATAGAATTATTTTAGGCGCGGATGTGCGCGGCGAAAAAGTCGCCATTCACGGCTGGCAGGAAGATACCCGATTCGACATCAATTCCTTGATTCGCCAATATCAAAAACATGGATTAAAACAGGTTATCTGCACTGATATTGACCGCGACGGAATGTTGCAGGGACCAAATTTTGAACTTTACCGAAACTTAAGCGCGCAGTTTCCTGAAATTCATTTTATTGCCAGCGGGGGAGTGAGCGCGATTGAAGATTTATTTAAATTACAAACCACAGGCGTTTCCGGCGTGATTATCGGGAAAGCCTTTTACGAGGGAACCATTGATATTAAACAACTGGATGAATTTTTATGTTAACCAAACGTATTATTCCCTGCCTTGACGTTAAAGACGGGCAGACGGTTAAAGGCATTAATTTTGTACAGCTCCGGCAGGCGGGCGATCCTGTTGAATTGGGAAAAGCGTACGCCGAACAGGGCGCCGATGAATTGGTCTATCTTGATATCACAGCCACTGTGGAAGGACGATCGACCTTTGTTGAGTTGGTAAAGGCTGTGGCGTTGAACATGAATATTCCCTTTACGGTGGGCGGGGGAATTAGCAACGAAAACGATGTTCGTCAATTATTGGAAGCCGGCGCCGACAAAGTAACCGTTAATTCTGCGGCGGTGCGCAATCCAGATCTGGTTAACCGTCTGGCAAAAAATTTCGGCAGCCAGTGCGTGGTTGTCGCCATCGACGCCAAATTTCTTAACGGACAATGGACGGTTTTTGTTGACGGAGGACGCACCCCCACCGACAAACAGACCCTGAGCTGGGCAAGGGAAGTGGTGGATCGCGGCGCGGGTGAAATTCTGTTGACTTCCATGGATCACGACGGTACAAAAAACGGATTTGCGGTTGAAATAACCCGACAGGTTTCCGAAAGCGTTTCCGTTCCCGTTATCGCTTCCGGCGGCGCCGGAACCTGCGAACACTTTCTGGAAATTTTCGATAAAGGAAAAGCGGATGCCGCCTTGGCAGCCAGCATCTTTCATTTCGGAGAAATTCCTATTCCCGATTTAAAAAAATATTTAAAAGAACATAATATTGCGGTGCGCTTATGAAACTCGATTTTGAAAAAAACAACGGCTTAATCCCGGCGATCATTCAGGACGCGTTTACGGGCAGGGTATTGATGTTGGGCTTTATGAATGAAGAAGCCCTGCAAAAGACAAAAAAAACCGGTCTGGTCACCTTTTTCAGCAGAAGTCGTCAAACGCTTTGGACAAAGGGAGAAACTTCGGGCAATTATCTGAAAGTTGTTGACATTCTGGTTGACTGCGATCAGGATACGCTTTTGATCAAAGCCCATCCGCAGGGTCCGGTTTGTCACACCGGAAAGGACACCTGCTTTGCCGAACAAAACCGTGGATCGCTGCAATTTTTAGAGTATTTGGAAGAAATCATCGAAGATCGAAAAAAGAATCCGCAATCCGATTCGTACACTTCAAAATTATTCGTCAAGGGCATTAATAAAATCGCCCAAAAAGTCGGCGAAGAAGCGACCGAAGTGGTAATTGACGCGGTTGACGGTAATAACGAGCGCCTGTTGGAGGAATCGGCGGATCTGATTTATCACCTGCTTGTCTTACTCAAAGCCCGCGGATTCGGATTAAGGGATGTGGTAAAAATATTGGAAGAACGACATTCCGGATAGCGTAAGCATCTTGCCTGTACAAATAAAAAACCCGCCATCAGGCGGGATAAAGTGGAGCTGAGGGGATTCGAACCCCTGACCTCTTGAATGCCATTCAAGCGCTCTCCCAACTGAGCTACAGCCCCAAAAATAAAATTATTTCAAAAAACAATGTTAAATCAATTAAAGCAACTCTTCTGACTCCCTGACCTTCCCGCCACGACGGGACGCTCTCCAATGCTTAAATAAAGCACTGTTTTAGGTGACCAAATATAATTAAACTTAAAAGAAGTGTCAATAAATTTTTTTCTGAGTTTAAAGAATATCTTATTAAAAATTAATCAATGTAAAGACTAAAAAATAAATTTGCCATGGAATAATCTTCTGTTTAAATTTCGTTTTCTTAAATGCGACTCTAAAAGTCGTATTTTTTTGAAGTGAAATCAGACTAAAAAAGTCGTATTTATGATGCGCTTTAGTAAAAAAGTAGAATACGCCCTGATTGCCATGGTGGAAATGGCGGACAAAATCCATTTCGACGATCTGGTAACCGCCCGATCATTGGCTAAGCAATACCATATTCCCCAGGAAATAATGGGCAAGGTGTTGCAAACATTAACCAGACAAGGGTTGCTCCTTTCGGTGCAGGGAGTTAAAGGCGGATACACATTGGCGCGACCGGTTGACAAGATTAATTTGCTGGAAGTAGTTGAATCCATCGACGGACCTTTGAAAATGGTTTCGTGCAACGACGGAAAACTGTGCGATTGCGAACAGCTTTTGAAGTGCAATATCAGAACGCCGATGCAGGTTGTTCAGGACGAATTCGCGCAGCTTCTGTATTCAATTTCCTTAAAAGATTTAATGACCCGGATGCAGAACAATTTAACGTGGATTAAGAGCGAAGCGGCAAGCGAAGACAATCTTTCAAGTGAAATCAAGATTTGAGCGGAAATTTTTTAACGGAAAGCAACAGGAATAAAGAGGTGTTTTTATGAACGATGAAATGAAAAAGATCGAAGAAATCACCAAACGAGAATATAAATATGGTTTTGTCACCGATATAGAAGCCGATGAATTGCCTCTCGGATTGAATGAAGACATTGTCCGGGCGATTTCGCTAAAGAAAAAAGAGCCTGAATTTATGACCGAGTGGCGTTTAAAGGCTTTTCGGCACTGGCTGAAAATGGAAGAGCCGCGCTGGGCGAAAGTACATTATCCCAAAATCGATTATCAGGCAATCCGCTATTATTCGGCTCCCAAAAAGGTGCCAAAATACGAGAGCCTTGACGAGGTCGATCCAAAACTGCTTGAAACTTACGAAAAACTGGGAATACCTCTGGAAGAGCAAAAGATTCTTGCCGGCGTGGCGGTGGACGCCGTTTTTGACAGCGTGTCGGTTGCCACCACATTTAAAGAAAAGCTGTCGGAAATGGGGATCATTTTCTGTTCCATGTCCGAAGCCGTTCAAAATTATCCCGATCTTATTAAAAAATATCTTGGTTCTGTTGTGCCGCCTACCGATAATTTTTTTGCCGCTTTAAATTCGGCGGTTTTCAGCGACGGATCATTCGTTTACATTCCCAAGGGCGTC
>JAADIP010000124.1 GCA_013151275.1 Calditrichota bacterium
TCGTCGAATCGCGGCGCTCCGGCGTAAAATTGTTCAATATCCTCTTTTAAAAAGGCGATGATTTTTGCCGGTTCATAAGCGGAACATTTCTTCAATTGTTCAAAAAATCTGGCTTCGCCGTAGATGATTTTTTGCTCCTCTTCATCACCCGAGACTTCTTTTGCCGCTTCGGTAAATCCGTCCGTGTAAATAATCAAACGGTCGCCGGGGTTCAAAAGAACGGTGGTCAATTCCAGATTCTGCCGCAATACTTGTTTGGAATTCGTCATACCCAGCCCGATCCCTTTGCTTTGAATCTCTTCCAAAGTGGGTTCATCATTTCCGGCGATTAAAACGGGGAAACTGTGTCCGGCGCGCACAAACTTGAATTCATTCGAAGAGATATCCAATATTCCGATAATTGCTGTCACAAAAATATTGGAATCCAGAACATGCTCGGTAAGATACTCATTAAGACGAACGACTAATTTTTTAATGTCCGAAATAAAAGTCGTTGAATAGCGCAGCAGGCTGATAAACTGAGCCATGTAAAAGGCGGCGGACATCCCCTTGCCCGAAACGTCGCCCACAGCTATTAAATACCGTTTATTGTCTAAGGCAAAAATATCATAAAAATCGCCTCCCACTTCGTTGGCTGTGGTCAGATCGGCAGCCAATTGATACCCTTTGATTTGAGGCAGAGTTTCCGGCAGCATTTTCAACTGAACCTGATGCGCAATCTTCAATTCCTGATCAAGACGCTCCTTTTCGCGGGCTTCGTTCATAAAGCGTTTTAATTCTTTGGACATCAGATTAAAATGATCCGCGAACTCTCCGAACTCGTCTTCGCCTTTCATTTCCACATGGTAGTCCAGATTACCCGATGCAATGGCGCGCACGCCTTTTCGCAGCAGGGCAAACTTATCCACAATCAAACGATTTATCTGAGAGCCGAATTTTATCATTCTGCGGATAAGTAATGAATTCAGCAGAAAAAATACGCCGATCAGAACTAACAAAACCTGCGTCATAAAATTCCAGCGGAACAGATCGCCCAGGTCATAATAGATGTCCATGGCAAAGTACTCGTCTTTGGTCGCAAGCGGGAAGAAGACCCTTCCCACAATAATCGGGTAAGAGCTTAAATTCGACCAGCTTAAAAAACCGTAGTGATCTTTCCTTTCCGGCGTCTTGTCCCAGACAATCACCTCGCTCTGGTCTTTCTTCCTGATAAAGGGATTCAACAATCCCAAGGGATTAATGCGAATGGGACCCGCCTGCCAGAAACGGACTCTGTACAAATAGGCAAGAATCGATTTGGGCTTAAAATGATAGGCTACCAATCCGCTGCCGACAATTAATTTGGTGCGGTTAAATAATTGTTTAAGAAATACGCTGTCCACGGGCAGCATGTAAAGCGAATCCTGCGGAAAATTTTCGGGACGGAAAAACAAAAATTTTCTGTTGCCGTTGGCTGCGGAATCCTGCCTTATGGTCACAATACTCAATTCCTGATTAAAAACCTCCACGGATCGGGTGATGTTGAATAAATCATCCCTTGATATCTTTTTTACTTTTAAATTTGCATCCTGCTGTAAAGCCGACTCTTCGCAAAAATTGTAGATTTCCTGCCTCAGATTATCCGCCTGCCATCCCGAAATAAACAAGAAGAAGATAAATAACAGCACAATCAACTGAACTATTTGCGGGAAGGTGGATTGAAATAAACTTGCGATCCATAATTTCCGGGAAATCGTTGCGTAATTGAAAATAAGCACAATGGGAATTCTGATCATTAAAACAATTAAATAGATTTTGCCCGCGTAATAAAGAAACAAAGGCAGCGAATATCCCAAAAAACCGATTTCGGAATTTTCGGCAACCGTCCTTGCCTGCTCAAAAAAAGCGGGCGGTTTGAACTGAATGTAAATCACGGAGAAAATTAACAGGTAAATTCCAAGCTCGAGACGGGATAATTTTTCCAGCCATCTCGTTCGCTTCATTAAAGAAAGGAACAGGATAATAAATAAAATCCATCTGTTAAAAGGATGAGCAAAGAAGATCAGATGATGCGCAAAAAACAAAAGTAAAAAGTACCAGATAATGATTCCCTGCCGGTTTTTATTGTTGGAAATCAAAAGCAGGGCAAACGACCAGATCATCAAAAACCACATCCATTGATGCAAAAATAATTGCGGATAGCTCAATCCTAAATTTCGGGCGGCGGGATTAGTCGTAAAATCCAAAAGCTGCCATTCCGGAAACGCGCTGAGATAGAAAATCAAGACATAAAATACCGGGGGAAGCTTTAAAGAATCCAATACAAAGCGATTGGCTTTGAACCAGAAAAAGACAAACACAAAAACAAAAAACCAGGAATAACCGAAGGGATCGTTTACCACAAGAAAAAACAACAGGGCAAATCCGCAAAAAAAGAATAAACCCGATTTTAACCGGACGCCGGGACTTTTCAGACGATCGGCAAAATCTGTAAACCACTTTTTAAACGATTCCTGAAACGGATTTTTACTCTGAGAGCTCACGAATTTCTACCTATTCAAAAACAGCTAAACAAGCTTACGAAAATTTTGGCAATATGATTCAATAATTTTAACACAAATTTATCATTGGAAAATTAAATTTAAAAAAAATAATTGCAAATTACACTATTGGGAAAAATTATAATGCTTCCATTCTTTTACGCCCGATCAGGTTTTCTTTCCGTCACTTCAAATCAGAACACAAAGCCGTCCGAATAAATATCATTGAAATGTATTACTCTCTTCCGCGCAATCAGCTTAATCTGCGGTAAAGAAAACCACGATGGTCGCCAAAAAGTCACAAAAAACTCAAATAAGAATACCTAAATTGAAAGTGGAAAAAACTTCTCTGATTTTAAGCGGTATTAATCGAAAAGCTTTAACTCAATCTGCGAAATCAGCGTAATCAGTTTATTCTGCGGTCCGCAACGCCCGCAAAAAAATCAAAGAAAAATACCGAAACTGAAAATGAAAAAACTTCTCTGATTTTAAACGAGATTGATCAAAAAGCTTTAACTCAATCTGCGAAATCAGCGTAATCAGCTTAATCTGCGGTCCGCGCCGCCTCTTGTTTTTGCCGGAAAAATATAGTACATTCGTACTACTAAATTTTGTGCAAATAAAAGATAGACTTTTTAGGTCATAATTTTTTAAATTAGAGCTTGAATAGAATAAGTACGGGAAACAGAAATCATGGCAACAAAAGTGAAACAATACACGGAAGCCTCGATCAGGTCTCTGGACTGGCGTGAACACATTCGCCTGCGTCCCGGGATGTACATCGGAAAAATGGGAGACGGTTCTTCTCCCGATGACGGCATTTACGTTTTGCTGAAAGAAACCATCGACAATTCCATTGACGAATTTATGATGGGTTTCGGTAAGGCAATCGAAGTCAAAGTAACCAAACACTCCGCAACGGTCAGGGACTACGGTCGCGGAATTCCGTTGGGCAAGGTTTACGATTGTGTGGCAAAAATCAATACCGGCGGAAAATACGACAGCGAAGTTTTTCAAAAATCCATCGGCTTGAACGGCATAGGCTCCAAAGCGGTTAACGCTCTTTCCAAATATTTTAAGGTGCAATCGATCCGCGACGGCAAAATTAAGACCCTGGAATTTGAAAACGGAATTCTGAAAAAAGACCATAAAATCACCAAAACCGATTTAAAGAACGGAACCATAGTTTACTTTGAACCCGATCCGGCGATTTTCAAGAATTTTCAATTTCGTTCGGAATTCATTGAAAACCAAATGAAGAATTACGTTTACTTAAACGCCGGGCTCACGATCGTTTTTAACGGAAAACGTTTCCAGTCAAAAAACGGGCTGTTCGATCTTTTAAACGATAAGCTCGATCAGGAATCGCTGCGCTATCCGATTATTCATTTCCGGGGCAAAGATATTGAGATTGCCTTTACCCATACCAATCAATACGGCGAAGATTATTATTCGTTTGTCAACGGACAATATACCCCTCAGGGGGGAACGCATTTAGCGGCTTTTCGCGAGGGCATTATTAAAACCATCCGTGAATTTTACAAGAAAAATTTTGACGCCACCGATATTCGCGCTTCCATTGCCGCCGCCATCAGTATTCGCATTCAGGAGCCCGTGTTCGAGTCGCAGACAAAAACCAAGCTGGGCTCCACTCATTTATCGCCGGACGGCACAACGGTGCGCAACTATATTCTTGATTTTATTAAAACCGAACTGGACAATTACCTGCATCGCAACACGGAGACCGCCGAGCTTTTACTGAAAAAAATTCAACAATCGGAACACGAGCGAAAGGAATTGGCGGGCATCAAAAAGCTTGCCACACAGCGCGCCAAAAAAGCCAACCTGCACAATAAAAAGCTGCGCGACTGCCGAATCCACTACAGCGACACCAAAGACGAGCGGCGTTTTGAATCGACCATTTTCATTACAGAAGGAGATTCCGCCAGCGGATCCATCACCAAAGCCCGCGACGTGCAGACTCAGGCTGTCTTTAGCCTGCGCGGCAAACCGCTTAACTGCTTCGGGCTTTCCAAAAAGGTCGTTTATCAAAACGAAGAATTCAATTTATTGCAGCACGCGCTGAATATCGAAAACGGCTTGGAAGGACTGCGCTACAACCACGTGGTAATTGCCACCGACGCCGATGTGGACGGCATGCACATCCGCTTGCTTTTGATGACTTTTTTCCTGCAGTTTTTCCCCGACCTTGTCAGAGCCGGGCATGTGTATATTCTGGAAACGCCTCTGTTCCGCGTGCGAAACAAACAAAAAACCATTTATTGTTACAGCGAAGAAGAAAGACAACAGGCGGTCAACAAACTCGGAAAAGGCGTGGAAATTACGCGCTTTAAAGGATTGGGTGAAATTTCGCCCGATGAATTTCGCCGCTTTGTCCGCGAAGACATACGGCTTGAACCGCTTGTTCTGGACAATAAAACTCAAATTCAACGATTACTGAACTATTACATGGGTAAAAACACACAGGATCGTCAGGAATTTATCATCGATAATCTGCGTGTGGAAAAAGACCTCATTTTAGAAACAGCCTGATTTATTTTGAAAGGAGTTACAAGCGCAAATGGCTAAAAAATCTAAAAAGAGCGATCATACGGAATCCGAACAGCCACAAAACAATAATAATAATAACAACAAAAATAATAACGACTCTCTGCAAAGTACGGTTCATGTGCAGGATTTGTACAAGAACTGGTTTCTGGATTACGCCTCTTATGTAATACTCGAACGAGCCGTGCCCGCTTTGTACGACGGTTTAAAACCCGTTCAGCGGCGCATTTTGCACGCCATGAAGCGCATGGACGACGGGCGCTATCACAAGGTCGCCAACATCATCGGTCACACCATGCAGTTTCACCCTCACGGCGATGCAGCCATCGGCGACGCTCTGGTAAATTTGGGGCAAAAGGAACTGCTTATCGATACTCAGGGGAACTGGGGCGACATCCGCACCGGCGACAGCGCCGCGGCTCCCCGTTACATCGAAGCGCGTCTTTCCAAATTCGCCCTCGAGGTCGCCTTTAATCCCGATACCACCGACTGGCAGCTTTCTTACGACGGACGCCAGAAAGAACCCGTTAATCTTCCAATGAAATTCCCGCTTGTCCTGGCTCAGGGCGCGGAAGGCATTGCCGTAGGACTTTCGACCAAAATTCTGCCGCACAATTTTAATGAACTGATTGACGCCACGATTCAAATTCTGAAAGGCAAAGAAAGCCGGATTTTCCCCGATTTTCCCACAGGCGGCTACATCGACGTAACCAATTACAACGACGGCAAACGCGGAGGAAGGGTTCGGGTTCGCGCTAAAATCGAAATCGTTGACCGTCAGACTCTCATCATCCGCAACGTTCCTTACGGATCAACGACCTCCTCTTTGATCGATTCGATTATCAAAGCCAACGACAACGGCAAGATTAAAATCAAACACGTGGTTGACAACACAGCCGAAGAAGTCGAAATTTTGATCGAACTGGCGCCCGGCGTTTCTCCCAACGTGACCATAGACGCACTTTACGCTTTTACCGACTGCGAAATTTCGATTTCACCCAATTGCTGCGTGATTTACGAAGACCGCCCGCGCTTTATGAGCGTAACCGATCTGTTGAAGGCTTCCACCGAACATACCGTCGATTTGTTGCGGCGAGAGCTGGAAATCAAAAAAGGGGATTTATCCGAAAAACTGTTTTTCTCTTCTCTGGAAAAAATCTTTATCGAAAACCGCATTTACCGCGATATCGAAGAGTGCGAAACATGGGAATCGGTTATCGAAACAATAGACAAAGGATTGGAACCATTCAAAAAGCAACTGCTGCGCGAAGTAACCGAAGAAGACATCATCAAACTCACCGAAATTAAAATCAAACGCATCTCCAAATATAATTCGTTTAAAGCGGACGAACTCATACGTCAACTGCGGGAAGAGATCGAACAGGTTGATTTTCATTTAGCCCACCTCACGGAATACGCCATAAATTATTTTGTAAAATTAAAAGAAAAATACGGCAAGGGACGCCAACGTAAAACCGAAATCCGCGCTTTCGATGAAATTCAGGTTTCACGGGTGGCGGCTGCCAATCAAAAGCTGTACGTAAACCGTAAAGAGGGATTTATCGGCTACGCGCTTAAAAAAGACGAATTCGTAAGCGACTGTTCGGATATTGACGACGTCATCGTTTTTCGGAAAGACGGGAAATTTCTCGTTACCCGTATTTCCGATAAGGCGTTTGTGGGCAAAGATATTATTCACGTGGCTGTTTGGAAGAAGAACGATATTCGCATGACCTACAATATGATTTACTTCGACAGCAAATCCGGAAAAAGCTACGCCAAACGTTTTAATGTAACATCCATTACTCGCGACCGCGAATACGATCTTACCAGAGGGGGGAAAGATTCAAAAGTACTCTACTTTTCCGCCAATCCGAACAGCGAATCGGAAATCGTTACAATTATGCTCAGCCCGGGCTGTAAGGCGCGCAAGAAAAAATTCGAATTCGATTTCGGAACGATTGCCATTAAAGGGCGCGGGGCGCAAGGCAACATGGTCACACGCTGGCCCGTGCGCCGCGTGGTGCAAAAGGAAGTCGGCGAATCCACTCTCGGAGGCATCGATATCTGGTACGATCCGATGATCGGACGTTTAAATTTTGAAAAGCGCGGGAAGTACCTCGGTAAATTTGACAACGGCGATCTGATACTCGTTATTACCAAAGACGGAAATTACGAACTGACCTCCTACGATCTGACCAACCGCTACGATCCGGACGCCGTGCTGATAATTGAAAAATTTGATCCGGAAACCGTGATCTCTGCCGTGCACTACGACGGAGAAAACAAAAACTTTTACGTTAAACGTTTTAAAATAAGCACCCAGACTCCGGGAAAACCTTTCTCTTTTATTAGTCCCGCCAAAGGCTCGCGCCTTGTGGTGACTTCGACCAAACCGGATCCGGTTATCGAAGTGGAATATCTTAAAGGTCGCCCCAAAAAGGAATACAGCGAAAAGATTAAGCTGAACGAGCTGGTGGATGTAAAAGGCTGGAAAGCGCGCGGCAACCGGTTGAGCCGTTTTCAGGTGACATATATCGGGCTGTCGGATAACGCCGATTCCGATTCGGAATCCGCCATACCTCCCGAAATCTCCGGAGAAGCCGAGCAGCTAAACCTTTTTGATAAATAAACCGCTTGTCTTGGTAAAATGTCGCCCTTCCGAAAAGCGGCGGCATTTTTTTTGTTTTGAAAAAGTTACCGCGCAGCACGATAAAAAACCGCTGTTTTCAGTCAAATCCGTCATCAATTTTTTTTTAGGACCTTTTTGAATTTTTCTCTATTTGATTTGTATTAGCGAGTACGTTCAATTTTAAGAGATTGTTTTGCAACGGATTTTCGGCTGTGGAAAAGTTTCTTTGCTCAAAATTACAAATATGCCGTATAATGTCAAAAGCGGAATCTTTGTCAGAACATTTTAAATAAATTGTTTCTTTAAAATGAGGAGATGTAATGAGAGCACTCATCAATTCCGTCCTGGCTTTATTTTTGATTCTGGTTACAATGCAGGCTCAGCCGGAATCAAAGGCGCAGCCCGGGTGGGAACAACCGATCAAATTGGGACGCCAATTTGTTACTCTTCTGGAAAAGAGCCGTTTCGACAGCGCCTATTCATTTTTCGACGCTAAAATGAAGGAGGCTTTGCCCGCGGAAAAATTGAAAGGAATCTGGCAGTCGCTGCAATCGCAAACCGGAGCTTTCAAAAAACAGGGCAGTGTGCGCACCGAAACCTTTCAGCAATATCGCATAGTTTACGTGACCTGCGAGTTTGAAAAGAGCGCATTGGACGCCAAAATAGTCTTTGACGCCCAGAACAAAATTGCCGGACTGTTTTTTGTGCCTCATCAGGAGCCGAAAAGTTACGAAGCGCCGGATTACGTGGATCCGAACAAGTTTGTGGAAATCGACACCCTGAAGCTGCACACAACCTGGGCTTTACCGACCTCATTGAGTTTACCCAACGGCGAGGGACCCTTCCCCGCCGTTGTTTTGGTTCACGGCTCCGGTCCTAACGACAGGGACGAAACCATTGGTCCCAACAAGCCTTTCCGCGATTTGGCGTGGGGGCTGGCGTCTAACGGAATTGCCGTGCTGCGTTATGAAAAGAGAACCCGGGTCTTCCCGAACATCGTCGATTCTCTTAAAGGGCATTTTACCATCATCGAAGAGACCGTTGAAGACGCGCTCGCCGGAGTTTCGTTTTTAAGACAAATCGCGGAGATCGATCCCGAGCGCATTATCGTTTTGGGGCACAGCCTGGGCGGTTACGCCATCCCCCGGATTGCAAGATATTACCCCCGCTTAGCGGGAGTTATTATCATGGCTGGATCCGCCCGACCGCTTACCGAATTAATTCAGGAACAGTATCAGTACATATTTAATCTCGACGGAAAAATTTCCGCGGACGAGCAAAAGAAAATGCAGCAACTCGATTCTCTGATCGCAAAAATAAAGTCTCCCGAATTTTTGCAATCCGCCAGCCCCACCGAAATAATTCTCGGCGCTCCGCCGGCTTACTGGAAAGATTTAAATTCTTACGACCCGTTAAAAATGATCGAACGATTAAAAAAACCGGTCCTTGTTTTACAGGGCGGAAGAGATTATCAGGTAACAAGCAAAGATTTTGAACTCTGGAAAGAGCATCTGAAAGCGAATCCCAAAGCAACGTTCAAATTTTATCCCGATCTTAACCATCTGTTTATCAAAGGGGAGGGGCGTTCAACACCGGCTGAGTACGGTTTGCCCGGTCATGTGGACAGGCAGGTGATTGACGATATTGCAAACTGGGTGCACAATAACTTTTAATAAAGACTTTTGAAAAACCGCAAGCCGCCTTTCATTCCCTTTTGATTCTTTCCGCAAATACTTTTAATTTGCTTTTTCCGAAATTAAAGGAATTCCCTGACATAATGGAATTTAAAGAACCGTTGATTCCCGGTATTTTAATCAGGCGTTACAAACGCTTTTTAGCCGACGTCCGCTTAGACGACGGCGCCGTTGTTACCGCCCACTGCCCGAATTCCGGCAGCATGAAAACCTGCGATCAACCCGGCTGGCAGGTGCGGCTGAGCAGGGCAAACAATCCCAAACGAAAGCTGCCTTACACCTGGGAAATGGTGCACAACGGTAAATGCTGGATAGGCGTTAACACCATTTTTGCCAACAAATTAGCCGTGGAAGGCATCACCTCCGGAATCATCGCTGAATTGCGGGGATTTGATCAAATTCGGACGGAAGTCGGCTACGGTCAAAACAGCCGAATTGACGTGCTGCTGACAAACAGCCGCGAGCAATGTTTTGTTGAAGTAAAAAACGTGACGCTGGTGGAAGAGAACGGCTTTTATCAGTTCCCGGACGCGAAAACAAAAAGAGGACTAAAACACCTGCGCGAACTGATGGCAATGATTGAAGAGGGGCACAGGGCTGCAATGCTTTTTATCATTCAACGTACGGACGGCGCAGTTTTTAAACCCGCGGATCACATCGATCCCGAATACGGCAAAACCCTGCGCGAAGCCTACCAAAAAGGCGTTGAAATTTTACCTTACTTAGCCGAGGTTTCGCCGGAAAAAATCGAAATTAAGCGACGAATCGAATTTACTTTGGAGTAAAAAGATGACGCAGCGGATCGAACTGAACGAAAAATTTAAAGTAATTCGCAAAAACCTCTATTTTGTTTTGGTGGAACCCGAATCTCCCGGCAACGTGGGCGCCGCCGCCAGAGCGATGAAAACAATGGGCTTTGAAAAATTGCTTTTGGTGAATCCCTGTTCGCTGGATAATGCCGAAATCCGGATGATGGCGCATCGTTCCATGGATATTGTGGAGCGGGCAAAGGTGGTCGGAGATTTTGAACAGGCTGTTTCCACAATGCGTCTATCGGTTGCCACCACAATGCGCAAACGTCATTTTAAATTTCCTTTCTTTTCGCCGGAGCAAATTGCCGAAAAACTCCTTTCCGCCGCTTTGGAGCATCCTGTAGCCATTGTGTTCGGTCGTGAAAGCACGGGACTGACCAATCACGAAATCCTGCGCTGCCATTTGCATTCCACCGTTCAAACCGCAACGCAAAATCCGGCGCTGAACCTCTCGCAGGCGGTGATGATTTACGCCTACACCTTTTTTCAACACCTGCAAAAAACCGAACTCCATTACGAATACAATCTCGCCTCGCAATACGAGTTGGAAAAATTTTACGAGCATCTTTCTCAGGCATTGGAAATGGTTCATTTTGTTCCCCGCGACGGAATCGATAATTTCGTTACGCGTTTCCGCCGATTGATCGGGCGAGCCATGGCTGAACAACGCGACATCCGCCTTTTGCACAAACTTCTGCAAATCTTCGAAACACGAATCAAAGATCTGGAAAAGGGGAATACGGATTCTGCCCGTGAAATTTACTAACCTCTTATCGGCAACTTCCCGCCCGCTTTGAACTCCCCATAATTCTTTGTAAATTAAAGACGCAAATCAAACCAACCCCGGGGGATACCATGACCAACCTGCCCGATACTTTGGAAGAAATTTTCCAAAAGTCGATCAAACTCGAAGAAGAGGGATACGAATATTACTTGCATTCCGCTCCGAAAATTAAAAACTCGCTCGGAAGGCGCATGTTAGAGCGTTTGGCAAATGACGAAAAAAATCACATCGATCGCTTTAAAGAGATGTACCGCGCTTTAACGCAGAACAAGACGGATTCCGTTGAACTTAAATCCAACGAGCCCGCTTCTTTTGAACAGATTTTCGAACGTTTAAAAGAACAGCTTGACGGAGCTCTGGAAGAACTTGGCGAACAAGGGGTTGACGACAGGGAAATCATTGAAATGGCAATGGATCTGGAAAATCACAGCAAATTTTTTTATCGGCAAGCCGCGGAAAAAGCCCAAAGCGGAAAGATCAAAACATTTTACCAAATGTTAGCCGATGAGGAACAGGCTCATTATGATCTTCTGCAAAAGGCTTTACAGTTTTTTGAAGACCCGTCCCTCTTTTTTGGGAGTGGCGGTCGTCATTAATCGCACCCAAAAGGCGAAACCCTGATTCCGCCCTCTCGGATTAATCTGAAGCTGCGGAGATCAGAAACACCTTTACATCGTAGGGTTGCAATTCAACTTCAAACTCTTTTGGGAGCTTTATTTTTTCTCCCGAAAAAATCTCTTCGGCTTCTTTGCCCGTAAAAGGACTCAACGTTTCGGGCAAAGTAAAATTTATCTTTTGACCTGCAGCGCCAAAATTCAGAACCGCGATCATGCATCCGTCGGAATTGTGAACCGCGTAAGCCAGCGTTTTTGCCTTGTCGGAAATGTGTAAAACCTGCCACTGACTAAAGTTCAGCGGAAAAGAGTGGCGCAAATCGACGAGAGTTTTGTAAAAGCGGTAAGTCGTACTGTCAAAATCCGCCCAATCGATCGGTTCTTTTTCAAACAAACTGCGCCAACTGGAATAATCGGTGTCGGCAAATTCCTGCCCCATAAAGAGCAACGGCATTCCGGGCACGGTAAAGGTAAAAGCGGCAAAGGGCTTAAAACGCTCCCTGCCAAAAACCAGAACCGCCCGCGGCTCGTCATGATTTTCAACAAAATTAATGAACATGCCCTCGGGAAAATAGTTTGTCAGCTTATCTTTATATGTCCGCGTCAATTGGGTAACCGTTTTTTTGCCTTGGTAAACATCTTTTAAGGTATGCAGAACCGACCAACTGTAATCCGCGCTAAATCCGAAATCGATAAATTTTTTGTCTTCCCACTCCGCCAGTAAAAAGATGTCGCTTTTTACTTTTCGCATTTCGGGCACGGCTTGCCGCCAGAAATCGTCGGGAACCATACCAGCCACATCAAAGCGGAAACCGTCCACATCGAATTCACTCAGCCAGTATTCCAGTATGTCAATAATATGTTGACGAAGCTGCGGATTATCGTAATTAAAATCCGTAATGTCAGACCAGTCAGCCACCTCCCGCGTAAAGTTCCCCTTTTCATCGCGCATAAACCAGTCGGGATGAGCCGCCATCTCAACATAATCGTTTGCGCTGTGATTGGGAACAAAGCCGATGATCACCTTCATTCCCGCTTTATGAACGGCTTCCACCAAATCGCGGAAATCTTCCTTTGTTCCGAATTCGGGATTCACCTCGTAATAATTACGCACGGAATAAGGGCTTCCCAACGATCCTTTGCGCCCTTTTTCTCCGATGGGATAGATTGGCATTAACCAGACAATATCCACGCCCAGTTTTTTGAGATAGGGGATTTTTTGCCGGGCTGCTTTAAACGTGCCCTCGGGAGTGAAATCGCGAACAAAGAGTTCGTAAAGCACGGCTTGTTTTGCCCATTCGGGAACGGATTCGGAAAGCGGCTTTTGGAGATCTTCCTGTTTTTGACAGGACGCCGAAAACAGTACCGCCAACAAAATAGTCCAGATTTTTAGCATAAAACAACTCCTACTTAATGAAGGCGATATTTAAGAATTTTAAAGCCGAAATGCAATTTTTTAAACAACCGGAGTCGCAAAAAATATCGGCGTTACGCGCTCCGATAATTTCAAAATTAATCCGAATGAATCGTTCAAGAGAATTTGTATCTGCCAAATCAAAAATCATCAATCGTAAATCATAAATCCGTTCATTCCGGTTTTGTCATGTTCCCGGGCTTGACCCACCGGTCAAATTGCTCTTCTGTCAAATAACCCGATTCCAGCGCCGCCTCTTTCAGGGTTTTATTTTCGCGCCAGGCTTTCAGCGCAATTTCCGCGGCTTTGTCGTATCCGATATGCCGATTGAGCGCGGTTACCAGCATCAACGAATTTCTAAGGTTTTCTTCGATCTTCTTTTTGTTGGGTTTAATTCCTTCCACGGCGCGTTCGCGGAACGATTTACAACCGTCGCTCAGCAGATTAATCGATTGCAAAATATCGAACGCCATCAGGGGTTTGAACACATTCAACTCAAAATTACCCTGAGATCCCGCCATGCCGATAGCCGCGTCGTTGCCGTAAACCTGACAAACCACCATAGTAATCATCTCGCACTGCGTGGGATTGACCTTTCCCGGCATGATCGAGCTGCCAGGTTCATTGGCGGGTAAAATCAATTCTCCCAAACCGCTGCGCGGACCGCTTCCCAGCCAGCGGATATCATTGGCAATTTTCATCAGCGCCGCGCTTAGGGTTTTAAGCGCGCCGGAAGCTTCCACAATCGCGTCGTGCGCGGCGAGTCCCGCAAACTTATTGCGTGAAACCCTGAAGGGATGCCCCGTAATTTTACCGATCTCTTCGACCATCATTCGGTCAAATCCTTTTCGGGTGTTCAGTCCGGTTCCCACCGCGGTTCCGCCGATTGGCAATTCGTACAGGTGATCCAGGCTTTTTTCGATCGCCTCTTTTGCCATCTCGATTTGCGAAGCATAACCCGAAAACTCCTGTCCCAAAGTCAACGGAGTGGCGTCCTGAAGATGCGTGCGCCCGATTTTAACGATTTCTTTAAATTCTTTCGCTTTTTTTTCCAGCGCTTTTTGTAAGGCGTCTAACTCGGGCAATAGTTTTTCTTTAAGGGCGATCACTGCGGAGATGTGCATGGAAGTCGGTATGGTGTCGTTGGTGGATTGCGCCATATTTACATGATCGTTGGGATGAACCGGAGATTTGCTTCCGATTTTGCCTCCCAGCATTTCGATAGCGCGATTGGCGATAACTTCGTTCATATTCATATTAAATTGGGTGCCGCTGCCGCTTTGCCAGATGACCAGCGGAAAATGATCGTCCAGTTTTCCGGCAATCACTTCATCCGCCGCTTTTTCAACGGATTCGGCAATTCTTTTGTCAAGCGATCCCAATTTGCGATTTACCCTCGCCGCGGCTTTTTTAACGATCGCGTGAGCCCGAATAAACTCCGCGGGAAAACGCTCCCGACCGATCCGAAAGTTTTCCGAAGCCCTTTGAGTTTGCGCGCCGTAATATTTATCCCCGGGAACCGAAACTTCGCCGAGGGCGTCTTTTTCTCTCCGCATTAATTGGTCTCCTTTGCAATTACATTCAATAATCGGGTGAGATTTTTTCACCGCGAACAAAAAATCCTCCCTGTTGCCTCTTTTTAAAGAAGAAAAAAGGGAGGAAAATTATTCCCGAAAAGTTTCCGGGAAAACAGCGGCTTAAAGAGCAGCGGACGCACCGGAATGAATTACAGAGCAAATCCGCTTATTTCATCAGTTCTTCGGCGATTTTAGACGACTTCTCCAAGATCTCTTTGTGAATGCTGCCGCCGTGGGAATCCATCGTCACTACCAACGGGAAATCTTCTACTTCGATCACCCAAAAAGCCTCGGGCGTTCCGAATTCTTCCAGTTTAAAAACATCGATTACCCGTTTAACGGTATTGGCGATCAATGTGCCGGCTCCTCCTACCGCATGAAAATAAACTGCGCCGTATTCCTTAAGTCCTTGCGCCGTTTTTGCGCCCATTCCGCCCTTTCCGATCACGCCTCTCACCTTGTATTCGCGGATTACATCGGACTGATAGGGTTCTTCTCTGGCTGAGGTCGTCGGTCCGGCGGAAACAAACTGCCAGTTGCCGTTCTCATCCTTTCGCACAACGGGACCGCAATGGTAAATAACCGATTCTTTTAAATATTCACGAATGAAATCGGGTCTTTCTTCGATCATCAATTTGTGCGCCTGATCCCTTGCCGTAACGATAACTCCCGAAAGCAAAACGGTGTCGCCGATGCGCAACTTCCTGATTTCTTCTTCCGATATCGGAGTTTTAAGTTTAATCGTCATAATGCACCTCGCCATTTTTTATGATCATTGTTTTTCTTCTGAATGCCCAGCAATTGTAAGAGACCGAAACATAAAACGTCGCGGGATGCCGAGCCTGAGAGGCGATAAAAACATCCAAAACGGTCGTCTTTCCGCCAAAACCCATGGGACCGATCTCCAGTTTGTTCAAATCGTTTAAAAGTTCCGCTTCCAGTTCCGCCAATTCTTTATTCCCGCTTCGCTGTCCCATCTTTCTGAAAAATTGTTCCTTGGAAAGCGCGTACGAAGTGTCTCTTCCTCCGCCGATACCCACGCCGATGGTCCCCGGCGCGCATCCGAGACCCTGAGCGTTCTTCACGGCGTCAATAATAACTTTTCGAACGCCTTTCAAATCCCGTCCCGCATTCAACGGCGGATAGGGCAGTTTGTATTGGGCGCCTACGTTTTCGCTGCCGCCGCCCTTTAAAAGCAAACGAATACGCGTCTCTTCTTTGTCCCATTGATGAAAATGAATGTAAGGCGCATTAATTCCCAAATTGTTTCCCGAATTCTTGCCGGTTACGGGATCAACCGCATTGGGTCTTAAATATTGTCGATTGGTTGCTTCCACGGCTGCCCATTCGATCGCCTGACGGAAATCTTTTTCAAGACCGCGCTCCGGATAATCAATGTAAAACACAAGCGATCCGGTGTCCTGACACATGGGCGTGCTTTGTTTTCTTGCCATTTTAACATTTTCAAGAATTGTGGAAAGAACGTTTTTGGCGGGCGTGTTTTCATCTTCATTGTCATACGCCTTTCTTAACACTTGCTCGACATCGGGAGGCAAATCGGTGGCTGCCCGGCGAATCAATTCTAAAACAGACTCCTTTAACTCCATATTATTTCTCCTGCCTTTTATTGATCACTTTTTCAAGCCTTTAATTGATAAAATTTACGAAATTATCACACAAAGACAAATACGTGATGGGTAACGAGTAAGATTAAAGATTAAAGGAAAAAGATTAAAGTAAAAGGCTGTCAGAAAGGCGTGATGAGTGACAAGGTCGTGATGCGTAATGAGTTACAAAGTGACGAGTAACCAGTTACCAGCGACAGAAGAAGCCGCTTACACCCTTAACCCTTAACCCTTAACGAATTATCGTAATGCGTAACAAAATGCCATTTTTCTTAAAGTGCAACACTGCCTGTTAAATTGCCAATTACCGGAATACCGTTTGTCGAGCTAAGCTTTGTTTCGATTGACCAGTAATTTCCTCTTCTTTTGCGCATTTTGATTGATTTATAATGGTAAACATCGTCAGTAATATTTTGATATGCCACAAAAACGCCGGTTCTTGATAATCCGTATCCGTCCTGTAAAGTACATCTTTAACAAATATTTTTTATACATGATGAACTCCATATTTTTATTTTTTTCTTTTTCCGGTAATAATAATGCCTTGGTTTCCTAAGGACGTGGTGACAATACCAACCGTAACCATCAAATCTTTTTCGACATCAACTTTTGATAAAATACCATCGAAACTTAACTCCGGATATGTTTTCCAGGTTGCTCCGTTGTAGTGACCAACCATACCATACACGCCAACGGCAAATATATTATTCCATGAGGTTCCCCTTATGCCGTACATGCTATATCTGGGCATCTCCTCTACGACCTGCCAGAGGCTATCGCGCCAAACAACGATGCCGCTGCCGGCAACATAAATTGGGCTTCCCGGTTCGAACCAAACGCCCATTAAAAAGCGGTAATCATTCCCCCAATCCCAGGTCAAAGTATCCACAACCGTTCCGTCGTCGTGCAACGACAGCACTTTGGTGTCCCTTACGGTAAATTCGTAAGAAACCACCGCCAGAACGGTTTTCTTACCCGTTTTGGGATCAACAGAACCAAAGACGTCATTGGAGTACGTGGTGGTTCCGCTTTCCAGTTTATGCCAGCTCTTGCCGTCGTAGTGTAAAATTAATCCTTTATTTCCTACAGCATAAATATCATGGTCATTATTGTACCAGATGTGTTTTAGACTAATATCAGATAAATAAGAAATTCGTGCCAAGTAACCATCCCAATGAAAAATACTTCCGGAAGCAATCCAAATATCGTCATCGCTTATTGCATGGATTCCTGTAGCATTATCTATAAAGGATTTATAGGGCAGATCAACTCTAAATCTTTCCAATTTCCATGCTGCTCCTGTCCAATGTGCGGCGCTGTAAATAATATCCGTGCCTTCTTCGGTGATATAGCCGCTGACCCAGATATTATTTTCATTAATGATGGAAACATCAAACAAATCCGTGCTGCGCCAGCCAATGGTGTCAATACGCCATATAAACTCGTGGCTTGTGGTGTCAGGTTTATTGTCATCTTCGGGTTTGGTCGTTGATTTGCATGAAAACGAGAAAGTCAGGAAAATCAGGAATAAGAACAATATTGCAAAGAATTTCAATATCATGTTTT
>JAADIP010000172.1 GCA_013151275.1 Calditrichota bacterium
CGGAAGAACTGGAAAAAAAATACCCTTACGTTCAATTAGATAAGGACAAAACCTTTATTGAGGAACAATTGCTCAAAAATAAGCGGGGCTGAGCTTTTTGTTCGATTTATCGGTTTTTATCGGCAACCAGGGCGGAAGGGCGGGGTTAAGAATGATGGATAACCCAGACAAGAATGAGTAACAATGGCGTGGGGCGTGATGCGTGACGCGTGATGAGTGACAAAGTGACAAAGTAACAGAGTGACAAAGTAACAAAGTAACAAGTGACAAGGTCGTGATGGGTAACAAGTAACGAGTAACCAGCAACCAGTAACCCTTACACTCTTAACCCTTAACCCTTAACCCTTACACCCTTAACCATTTTCCGCCAAAAAAAGCAAGGATTTTAACGTTAATATATTAATAACCAAATATCGGATAAAAATAGGTTCGGCGGTTTTTGCGAATCCGTCATTAATTAAAAATATTTGGATTGAATAAAAATTATTTTGGAAATTAGCGCCGCGAAAAGCAAATTTGTGAAGTTTATTGTTTGCATTTAAATGTTGAATTTATCATATTTTAAGATTATGGAGCTTTTTTACGCGAAACCGGAAAACGTAAAGGATCATCGTATTATTCTGGATGATTTTGAACGCCAGCACATTATTCACACCTTGCGTAAAAAGGTGGGCGATATCCTGACAGTAACCGACGGGCGGGGAACTTTATTTACATCCCGGATTACCCAACTTTCTCCGCATCTGGAGCTGCATATTGAAAGCAGTGAAAAACAGCCCTTTCCGCAGACGGAAATCATACTTGCGTCCGGATTTATCAAACAAAACAGGATGGAGTTTATTCTGGAAAAGGGCACGGAATTAGGGATTAAAAAATTTCTTTTTTTTAAAAGCCGCTTTGCCAATTATTTCAGTTCCAACACCAAACGCTACGAAAAGATTGTCCGGCAGGCTTTAAAGCAAAGTTTGCAAAGTTATTTGCCGGGCATTCAGGTCTTTGATTCATTTGAAAAATTCGTATCTTATGGGCGATCATTCGAGACGCGTCTGGTTGCGGTGGATCCGAAATTCAGTTCTCTTTTCGATTTGTTCTCGGACGGAATTGTCGATTCTAATAAGCCGGTTCTTGTCGTAATCGGACCGGAGGGCGGGTTCAGTCCCGAAGAAATTGAGCTGTTTAAGAATAATCGGTTTACCTGTTTTTCTCTCGGTAAAAACAGATTGCGAACGGAAACTGCGGCTATCTCTGCAATTTCCATTATAAATCACTATATTCAACAATAATAGGAGGTGCGCCTTGTCAATTGATGATTGTGTATTTTGTCAGGTATTGGAGAAAAAACTTCCCGGGCGAATGGAATATGAAGATGAGGATGTGGCGGTCTTTTGGGATATTAATCCGCAAGCGCCCACGCATTTATTAATTGTTCCTAAAAAACATATTGCCAACATCTCCGAGTTTACGGACGAAGACAACTACCTGTTGTGCAAAATGTTTCTCACCGCCAAACAGATTGCCCACAAGTTAAACCTCAACGAAAAAGGTTTCCGGCTGGTTGTAAACGAAGGCAAAGACAGCGGTCAAAGCATCTTTCATGTTCATATCCATCTGCTAAGCGGGCGTCGTTTGATGTGGCCTCCGGGTTAATAGTTTAGCCGTCTTTGACGGCTACCCCCCGGCGGAACGGATATTTCTCGCGAATTTTCGTCTTTAATTTAATTCATTCCCTAAGTGAATAAATTTCGCTTTTCTGAGGATGCCAATTCTCACGTTATTAATATTGAAGCATAGCGCATAATTTATTAGTTTTTCGATTGAGACAAATACGGAGGATAAAATTGAAGCTAACGTTCATAAAGCAAATTATTTTTGACGCGGACGACACCCTGTGGGAAAATAACATTTATTACGTCCGGGCGACCGATGATTTCATCAAACTTCTGACAAGCAAAGGATTCAACAGGGATCAAATACAAAAAGAATTCGACGACCTCGAATTTAAAGTTGTTGAAGAACGCGGTTACGGCAGTTACAATTTCGTTTATATTCTGGAAACGCTCTATCAAAGATATCAGAACCATATTGACTATAAAGACTTTAAAACAATAATCGATCGTTTTTCGGAACATCCGAAAATAAAACCGCGATTATTCGAAGGAGTGATCGAAACGTTGACCTATCTAAAAGAAAAATACAAATTATTTGTTTTGACCAAAGGCGATTTTAAGGAACAGGAACAAAAAATTTTAAACGCGGGAATACATCGGCTGGTTAACGCTTATTTCATCGTGCCGGAAAAAGACGATTCGGTTTACAAACAGATTATCGCGCAGCATCATTGGAGCCCCGAAGAAACCTGCATGGTGGGCAACAGCCCAAAATCGGATATTAACCCTGCATTACGCGTCGGAATGTTCGCCATCTACATCCCCTATTCCGATACATGGAAACTGGATGACGAAAAAATCCTGCCCGTAAACGGTCGATTTTTACAGGTTGATCGATTCCCGGAGCTGAAAAAAGTATTTTAATATCTATTGGTCGTAAATCAATTCGGCGTTAATGATGTCGCCGTCGATCTGGCTACCGGAATCCGCATATACAAGCACCTGAGTATATTTTGCTTTAACTTCAATATCCCCTTTTACACGAGAACTGCCTTTTAAATAAATCTCAATCTTACGCTTCTCCTCCCGCTCGCCTTTCCCTTTAATCACAATACTTCCCTCAATCACCGAGTGATCGTTTAAAAACACATCGCCGTTTACTGTGGAAACATCGCCCAAAATGTGTCCGCGAACCAATCGCAGCGATCCGTTGACCGAAGCAATGTCTCCGCTGACCGTGGCTTCTTCGTTAATTTTAATGGAACCGTTAATCACCGTAATTCCTTCGGTTACCCTACTCTTTTTTCCGATTATCACCTGACCGTTAACCGACTTAATACCCTCAACCTTACTGTTCTCGCCGATAACCACGCGTCCGTTAACAGTGCGCGCGTCGCCGTTAATAACACAATTATCTCCGATAATGATATCCCCGTTGATGGTATTCAAATCATTATTGACCGTTCTGCCGTCTTCGATGACAATACTTTCGTTGACTTTAGCCGTGCACGAAAAAAGAAAAATCGCGGTTATTGCTATGAGAGAAAAACTGCGCATGTCTATATCTCCTCAAATATTCTTAAACTATTAGACGAAAACCGAATCTCTTTGTTGCAATCAATTTAATAAAAACTTTTGCATAATAAAAAAACCATTTTTATATTATACCGGTCAAGTAATATATTACTCATCCGGTAATGTATGGTTAAGAATGTTTTGATTAAACGCGAATATGATTATGCAGTACGTATCTGCGCCTATCTTGCGGGACAAAAAGCCAACGCCCCCATTCCCTTATCCCAAATAACACGATTACTTGCCATATCCCGTCCCTTTGCCAGTAAAATTGTTTTTCAATTAAGAAAAGCCGGATTAATAGGCACGGCGCAGGGAAAGTACGGAGGTATTTTCCTTAACCGCAATCCGCGGCGCATTTCCGTTCTGGATGTTTTAGAAGCCATGAATTTTGATTCCACCGTAAACGAGTGTTTGCGCAATCCGGCAATTTGCCCGTTGATCGGCTATTGCAAAACCCATCTATTTTTTAAAGAGCAGGAAGAGCAAATGTTGAAAAATTTCAGCGACAAAAAAATATCCGAACTGGTGTTTTATGATCACGATATCAACCCGAATTATGAAAAACCGGAATAACAATCCGTTTTTTAATTAACCGGAAAGGAGGAAGGTATGGGCGCCGTAACCTTAGCGCGATGGCAATTTGCGACTACAACAGTATATCACTTCTTTTTTGTGCCGTTGACATTGGGGCTCTCCGTTTTCGTGGCGATTCTGGAAACGCTTTACGTGGTAACCGGCAAAGAAGTTTACAAAAGAATGACCCTGTTTTGGGGGAAGCTGTTTTTAATCAACTTTATTCTTGGCGTAGTAACCGGATTGGTGCAGGAATTTCAATTCGGCATGAACTGGTCGGAATATTCCCGATTTGTCGGCGATATTTTTGGCGCGCCGTTGGCGATAGAAGCGCTGCTGGCGTTCTTTCTGGAATCCACTTTTTTGGGGGTCTGGATTTTCGGGTGGGACAGGTTGTCGAAAAAAGCGCATGCGGCAACTATTTGGCTTGTGGCTATCGGTTCCAATCTTTCCGCACTATGGATTTTGATCGCCAATTCGTTTATGCAGCAACCCCGCGGATATGAACTTGTTTACGACTCCGCCGGTAACGTTATCCGCGCTCAGATGACCAGTTTTGCGGACCTTGTTTTTAATCCCAATGTCTGGGTTCAGTTTCCGCATGTTTTAGCCAGCGGAATAGTCACCGCGGCATTTTTTGTAATCGGCATCAGCGGTTACCATCTTTTTAAGAAAAGTAAAGATCCGCAGGCGTATCGACTTTCGTTAAAGTACAGCGCTATTTATGGCTTTATCGGCATCCTGCTGGTGATTTTAATCGGTCATTCTCAAATGCAGCACATCGTACGCATCCAGCCGATGAAGGTAGCCTCAGCCGAAGCCATCTGGAACACCGAAAATCCGGCGAGCCTCTCTTTATTTACGATAGGCAACGAAAAAGAGAGAAAAGATATTTTTGCCATTAAAATACCGTATCTGGTTTCGGTTTTGGCTTACAACTCTCTGGAGGGAGAAATCAAAGGCATTAACCAATTGCAGGAAGAATACGAACAAAAATACGGACCCGGCGATTACGTTCCGCCGGTTGCGGTTTCTTACTGGTCGTTTCGAATCATGGTCGGAGCGGGTGTTCTGATGCTGATCCTTTCCGTTTATCTTTTAACTTATGTAATCAAGGACAAATTCGAATTTAAACCCTGGGTTTACAAGGCGTTGCTTTTTGCCATCGCTTTGCCCTATCTGGCGAATTCAGCAGGCTGGATTTTAACGGAGGTGGGTCGTCAGCCATGGCTTGTTTACGGGTTACTAAAAACAACGGACGGCGTTTCTCCTTATGCCGCCGTGAGCGCGGGCGAAGTTATGTTTTCGCTGATCACGTTTGGCGTTCTTTACGGAATATTAATGGTCGTGGATGTTTATCTGCTGAAGAAATACGCGCTGGCGGGAACGTCTGAAATTGACAAAGAAAATGATTTATAACGGGAGGTGAATCATGGATTTAAACACACTCTGGTTTATTTTGATCGCCGTCCTTTTTGTCGGGTACTTTTTTCTGGAAGGATTTGATTTCGGCGTGGGGATGCTTGTTCCGTTTTTAGGAAAAAACGATACCGAACGCCGCGTAATCATCAATTCCGTCGGTACTTTTTGGGACGGCAATGAAGTCTGGCTGATCACCGCGGGCGGAGCCATGTTTGCGGCTTTTCCGAACTGGTATGCCACGTTATTCAGCGGCTTTTATCCGGCATTGGTCTTAATGCTGGTGGGTTTGATTATCCGCGGCGTTGCCTTTGAATTCAGAAGTAAAGATAAAAATCCGCAATGGCGTAACATCTGGGACTGGCTTTTAGCGATTGGGAGTTTTGTTCCCGCGCTGCTCTGGGGCGTGGCGATGACCAATATCTGGCGCGGCGTTCCCATTGATGAAAACATGACCTACGTCGGCGGATTTTTTAATCTGCTCAATCCGTTTGCCTTGCTCGGCGGTGTGACCACCCTGTTTATTTTTCTGCTGCACGGAGCCTTGTTTTTAAACTTAAAAACAGAGGGCGAAATCTCCGCAAGAGCAAAAGTCGTCGCTCAACGATTATGGCTGCCCGCAATGATCCTGTTGTTAGCTTACATTATTGCAAGCTATTTTCAAACAAATATGTTGCTTACCATGGGAATTAACCCGGGCGTTATTCCTGTTTTCGCCGTTATGGCTCTCTTTTTCTCTTACTTTTTGATTAAGAAAAATCGTCCCGGCTGGGCTTTTATTTTCACGGGCATCACTATTGCGTTTACAACTTTCACCATCTTCATCGCCATATTTCCGAATGTCATGATATCGTCGTTGAATCCCGAATGGAATTTGAACATTTACAATGCGGCGTCTTCTCCTTATACTTTAAAAGTTATGAGCATTGTGGCGCTTATCTTTCTTCCTATTGTGCTGGCTTACCAGATATGGAGTTACTACATCTTTAAACAAAGAATCGGCGCCAAATCGAAACTGGAATATTGAATCGCCGGCAGCCGCTGCTTTGGGATTGGCAGCGGTTGTCTTTTTATTCGAATAAGGACAATACCGGAGCCATTGATCAAATCCGGTTATTCGGAGATTGACAAACATGTCGCCGGGTTTTATTGATTAACTTAATCCGCATTACTTTATCGATTACTCGGATATTAATTAAAACGAAGATAGTTGATGAACTTAGACCGACGATTACTCAGTTTTCTAAAAGAAGTCCGCCTTCCTTTTTGCGGAGCCGTTATTTTTGCCTTTGGCGCTTCTTTAGCCACAATCGGGCAGGCGTGGTATTTGAGCAGAATAATCGATTTAAGTTTTCTTAAGCATTACAATCTGCAACAAGTTCTTCCGCTCATTTTAATATTTATTTTGCTTACTCTCGGCAGATTTCTTAGCAATTGGTTCGGCGAAATTTCGAGCAGCGCGATGACCGCAAAAATAAAACTCGACCTTCGTCAAAAACTCATCGGGCATCTCAACAAAGTAAGCCCGATAATTATTGATCTCGAGCGGCGCGGAGAATTGAGCAATACTATTCATAACGGCGTCGAAGCGCTTGACGACTATTTCAGAACCTACATTCCCCAACTTTTCAAGGCGGTCTTAATCCCTTTGGTCATTTTATTTTTCATCTTTCCGTTAGACATTCTTTCGGGCATTGTTTTTTTGTTTACCGCGCCGGTCATACCCGTTTTTATGATCTTAATCGGTAAGTTGGCGGAGGCTGCCACAAAAAAACAGTGGAAAACTTTAAGTTCCATGAGCGCGTTTTTATTGGACGTTATCGAGGGACTCACCACGCTTAAAATTCTGAATCGCAGTAAATCGCAGGTCGCCAAAATTGAATCCGTCAGCGAGGCGTTTCGCAGAACAACCATGAAGGTTCTGCAAATTGCCTTTCTTTCCGCTCTGGTTCTGGAAATGGCGGCAACCCTCAGTACGGCTGTTATTGCGGTTGAAATAGGGCTGCGTCTTCTCTATGCAAAAATGGCGTTTGCTGACGCGCTGTTTATTTTAATTCTTGCTCCCGAATTTTATCAACCCATGCGCATGTTGGGCGCAAGCTTTCATTCCGGCATGGAAGGTTTTGAAGCAGCGCAAAGGATGTTCGAAATTTTTGAGCTTCCCGCGCAATCCGTCTCGTTTAACAGGCAATTGAAAACAGAAAACGAAATTCCCGCTATCGAACTTAAAGACGTTTACTACACCTATCCGCACGCTAAATCTCCTGCGCTTCGGGGAATTTCATTTAAAATTCCGCCCGGTCAAAAAACGGTTTTGATCGGTAAAAGCGGTTCCGGGAAATCAACAATATTTAATCTGCTACTCAAATTTATTCAGGCGGAACGCGGAGAGATTCTGCTCAATTCCTTAAACCTGAACGAATTGAATTCCGAGGACTGGTACGAATACATTAGCTGGGTTCCTCAAAATCCCTATTTGTTCCATGACACAATCGCCGAGAACGTGCGGTTAACCCGTCCGAACGCTACCGATGAACAGGTTATCGAAGCCTGCAAAAAAGCAAAACTGGACGCTTTTATCGGCAAACTTCCGCACGGGTACGAAACGGTCATCGGCGAGCGGGGAGAGCGGTTAAGCGGAGGTCAGGCGCAACGGATCGCTCTGGCTCGAGCTTTTCTTAAAGACGCCCCTATCCTGTTAATGGACGAGCCCACAGCCAATCTGGATCCTCAACTCGATCGGGAAATTCAGGAAATTCTTCAAAGTTTCGGCGGAAATAAAACCAGATTTATCATTGCGCATCGTTTGAACACAGTCAAAACAGCGGATCAAATTCTTGTTCTATCGCAGGGGAAAATATCGGATTGCGGTTCATTCGAACAATTAAACGAACCGGGAAGATATTTTTCCGACACAAACAAAACGGCAACAGGTTAAAGCCATGAAGATCATCCTGCGTTTGTTAAAACTGGCGTTTCCCTACGCAAAATGGATTTTTCTGTCCGTCCTGCTCGGCTCATTGACGATAGCCAGCGGAATCGGTTTAATGATGGCGTCGGCGTTCATAATTTCCGCCGCCGCCCTGCATCCCTCAATAGCCGAATTGCAGGTTGCAATTGTCGGAGTCCGCTTCTTCGGAATAAGCCGCGGCGTGTTTCGGTATCTGGAGCGTTTAACCTCTCACGACACCACCTTTCGGTTGCTCAGCCGATTTCGGGTGTGGTTTTATCGGGCGTTGGAACCGCTCGTACCGGCAAAGACTCTCTATTTTAAAAGCGCCGATCTGCTTCAACGCATAGTTTCCGATATTCAGAATCTGGAAAATTTTTATGTCCGCGTGATTTCTCCGCCCGCGGTAGCAGTTATCGTTGCGGTACTAATGAGTTTTCTTTTGAGCACCTATCACGCCCAATACGCAATTATTTTTTTAATTTGTTACACTCTTGCCGCTACAATAATACCGTTTTTAAGCATTCAACTCAGTCGCAGAATGGGAAAACGCATAATCGAACTTAAAAGCGAGCTGAATGTGGCGATATTGGACAATCTGCGCGGCATGACGGAACTGCTCACAAACAACCAACTCTCAGCCCATCGGCGTAAGGTAACCGGGCTCAGCCGCCGCTTAGCCATGCTTCAGAAAAAAATGCAAATCATTGAAGCACTGCATCAGGGTTTTATCACTCTGCTCATGTTTGGCGCAGTGGTATTGATTTTAGTAACAGCCATTCCGGCGGTGAGGGCGGATCAATTATCCGGGGTCTATCTCGCGGTTCTGGTTTTGGGCGTAATGGCGGCTTTTGAGGGAGTTTTGGCTCTGCCGGCAACCGCCCAGTACATGGAATCGAATACCGAAGCCGCGAAACGTCTGTTCGGGATTATCGACCGCGCTCCGGATGTCAGGGATCGGGATCAGGCGCTTCCTTTAAATCCGCGGAAATCCCCCGATCTGAAATTACAAAACGTAACATTTACCTATTCCGAAACCGATGATCCGGTTCTGAAGAATGTCTCGCTCTTTATTCCCTTTCCGTCCAAAGTCGCCGTTGTCGGTCCCAGCGGTTCAGGGAAATCCACATTGGCGAATTTAATTTTGCGATTATGGGAAGTCGAAAACGGCAAAATTCTTATCGGAGACGCGGACATACGAAACATAAAGCAGGAAAGTTTGCGCGAGGCGATCGGGTTTGTCTCTCAACGATTTCATCTTTTCACCGGCACGATTGCCGACAATTTAAGACTGGTGAATCCCGAACTTGATGAGGAAGAAATGCTCAGGTTGCTAAATCTGGTTGCGCTTACAAAAGAGGAGCTTGGGGCATCTTCAATTCTTGATTACCGGATCGGCGAACACGGAGCGCGGTTGAGCGGCGGGCAGGCTCAAAGACTGGCAATTGCACAGGTTCTGGCTAAAAATCCGTCGATCTTTATTTTTGATGAAATCACCGCAAATCTCGATCCGAAAACAGAACAGCAGGTTCTGAATAATCTCTTCCGCGAATTTCCGGATCGAACGGTCATTAACATTACCCACCGGCTAAATTTGATGAAGGTTTACGACAGGATTTATGTTTTACAGAACGGTCGATTGATTGAAGAAGGAAGACACGAACAATTACTTCGACAGAACAAGATTTACAGGCATATATATTTGATTCAAAAGGAAAATCAATTGTTTCGGTGAATTGCCTTGCTTCCGATCGAAATTGAAGATTACCGCTCTGGAAGATTAAACCCGAATATTATCATCCTGAATAACAGACAGAATCATTATCAGAATTCAGGAAAATTTTACAGAACAGTGTTAAAAAACGGTTCATGGCGTCAGGTCTTCCTGGTCGGCAAACTTGTACCCCACTCCCCAAATCGTTCTGATATAATTCGGGTTCGGAGGGTCTCGTTCGATCTTTGCCCTTAAGCGGTTTATGTGTGAATCAACCGTGTGTTCATATCCCGAGAACTGATGCCCCCAAACGACGTTTAGTAAAATTTCACGCGTAAAGACTTTACCCGGATTGGAGATAAACAATTTTAAAAGATCGAATTCTTTTGGCGTCAGTCGCACTAAATTATTTTCAACGGTCACCCTGTGTTTTTCGACGTTTACCCGCAGTTCGCCAAAATGAAGCACGCCTTCCGAAGATTTATCTTCCGACTCCTGTTCAAAGGCTTTCACGCGTCTCAATATTGATTTTATTTTTGCCAGTAATTCAAGAATAGAAAACGGTTTGCTGATATAATCGTCGGCTCCCGATTCAAGACAAAGCACCTTGTCAAATTCTTCGTTCTTTGATGTGAGCATTAAGACGGGTAATCTTTTCTTTTTTTCACGCAAAGACCGGCACACCTCAAAGCCGTCAGTTCCGGGCAGCGTACTATCCAGCATAACCAGCGAATATTCATTATTTAAAGCTAATTCCAGTCCCTCTGCGCCGTCGCGGGCAATATCAAGTTGAATTCCAATGTTCTTTAAATGAAATTCAAGCAAAGAGCAAATTTCAGCATTATCTTCGATTAACAATATATTTTTTTTCATTTTGATTCTCCGGCAAAACGAAGCCAAATCCGAAAGTACGGCTTCATTAATTAAATCTCTTATGGTTTCGAAATATCACATAAGAATCCCAAATCGACATAAGCTATTTTAATACAACGGAATTGCATTTACTTTAATTTCCCGAACGGACGAACCGGAACAAAAAGTTAAATCCGGATCGGAGACAGGCAATTAATATGAAGGCTTGTTGTCGGTTGAACGGATTGAATAGATGAGTGGTTGTTGATTTTTGGGAAGACTTTAAGGAAGATTCCGCGCTTCGATAAAAAATAGATGACAAAGGGTGTGAAATTCGGGAGAGTCACCTTAATATTGCATTATTTTTTACTTCGAATACAAGAGATCAAAAAATTTCCGCCCCAAAAACTTTTGCCTTTTCAGGAACACAAAAAATCGCTTTTTGGGGGGCAAAAGTTTAAACGGCTAAAATATTCTCGTCAGATAATAGACCGCGGAAAAAATTATCGCAATACTTGAACTTACCGAGAACGCCTCTTTAATCGAATACCATCCGGTATGGTTCACATAGATAATATCCCCGGGATTTAATTTCAGCTCCTCCGATGACAACGTGATTATGTTATCCAGATTGATTTTAATTTCTTTTTTTACGGTGTCTCCGTTATCGCTCTTCAGAGTGCGAATGATTCTGATATTATTAAGCTTGGCGTAACTACTCGGTCCGCCGGCTAAAGAAATTAAACTGACCAGGTCTGTTGAACTGGAGACTTCGTACAAACCGGGCTTTTGTACAAATCCCCATAAACTAACGGTAATGGTAATGTCCCCGGGTTTCGCATAGTAATAATTAACGGATCTTCCCGAAACATTGCGATTTGCCATACTCATTTGATCGACCTGAGCAAACGCGTTTGAAAGCAATATCAGACTAAAAAGCATAAAAACTTTTGAAAACAAAGAGATTCTATTCATTTGTCATCCCTGATGGTTATTTTTCCGTAACTGACGATTTTTTCTTTTTGGACTTCTTTTCATCTGAATGTCCGTAAGTGTAATAGCCGTAATAGCCGTAGTAGCGGCTCTTGTATTGACCATAATAGCTTCCGTAAGCGCGTTTAATATCAAAATTATTCATTGCCACACCTAAAATATGCGCGTTAACCCGTTCCAATTGTTCGATGGAATGCTCCAATTCGTCGTAAACGGTTGTTCCGGCTAAAACAATTAACAATGTGCCTTCAACCTGCGTGGCAAGAATTGAAGCGTCGGTTACGGCTAATACCGGAGCGGTGTCAAAAATCACCACGTCGTACATACCCTTTAGTTTTTCAATTAATTCGTGGGTTTGCGGAGCGTCAAGCACTTCGGACGGATTCGGCGGAACAATACCGCAGGTAATAACGGATAAATTAGGAATAACCTCTTTATGAACGATTTCATCAAATTCATTTTTGCCGAACAGGTGATTAATCAAACCCGGCTCTTTGGATAATCCGAATAGGCGGTGAATCGAGGGGCGGCGCAAGTCCGTATCTACCAAAAGGGTGTGTATTCCCGACTGGGAAAAAGTAATCGCCAGATTTGCGGCGGTGGTTGTTTTTCCTTCTTTGGGATTGGGACTGGTCACAATAAAACTTTTAAGCGGTTTATCCAATCTGGCATATTGCAAGTTAGTGCGCAATCGCCTGTAGCCTTCGGCGACCGAAGACCTTGGGTTTAAAAAAGAGACCAAATGTTTATCGAGTTTGATACTTTCTTTATCATCGGAATTGTGCGACAATAATTGGCTATCCATACTGGGAATGATTGACAGAGGTTTCCATCCTCTCTTTTTCAGATCTTCCGGCGTTCTGATGCTGACGTCCAGATATTCCAACAGGAACACCAATCCGACGCCGAGACCAAGACCCAGCAAAACTCCCAACATCAAATTCATCCGCACTTTTGGCGAAATGGGATTAGTAGGAATAATAGCTTCGTCAATAATTTCTATGTAACCGAACTGTGATTGTTCGGCGATGGTGGCTTCCTGATATTTTTCTTCAACCAGTAAATACAGTTTTTCGGCGCTTAACCGCGCTCTTTGTAAACGCGCAAACTCGATGCTCTTTCGCGGAATCTTTTCAAACTGAGTCTTGTAATCCGCCAATACTGCGGCTAAAGCCTTCTTTTTAGCCTCCATCGCCTGTAATTGAATTTGCGTGTCAAATATTTTCTGCTTTACTTCCACAAGATATTTGGCGGGATCTGTCAACTGTCCGGGAAGAACGGATTTCAAATAATCGTTTGTTCTTTTCCGTAACTTTTTTCTTAAATTTAAAATCTGCGCGTCAATCCGCTGAAGTTTTTCTTTATAAATCGGGTCTTCGGTGGCATCGGGATTCTGAGAAATAGTAATATCCTTTTCAACTTCCAGACGGGCGATTTCTTCCTGCAGCAGCCGAATGTAAGGATCGCTTGCGTCGCTCATGATTCTGGCGACATTCGGTTCCTGCCGGGCGATCTGTTTTCGGTAAAAATCGAGCGATTCCTTAACGGACTGCAGTTCAATATCCGTGTTGTCGAACTGAGCCTGAATGTTAGCCAATTGTTCGATAATTTTTTGTGATTCGGCGTCAATGGAGACAATGCCCGTTTTTTCCATATAATTCTGTAACGACTGTTCGGCTTTTTGAAGCTCATCCCTCTTCAGGATCAACTGACTTTCCAGAAATTCCCGCGCAGCTTTGGAACGCGTACGACTCATGCGCAAATTTCGTTCATAATAGGCTTTCGCGTAATTATTGGCAATCAACGCCGCGTCCCGGGGATCGGAACTTTTGGCAATAATTTTTATTACTTCGGAATCGCGTATGGGTTCAAATTCGACGGTATTGAAAAGACTTGCCGTTAATTCTTTTTGACTGATTATTTCACGATTTAACGGATCGTCTTCCGGAGCGCGAATGCAGTTTAACAACTCTTTTGTGTTCTCATAATACCGTTGGTCCAATAGTTCCTTCGCAACCTCGCTGGCAACGGTTCTGGACTTCAGTATTTCCAGCTCGTTATTTAGATTCTGCGCCACTCCCAAACCGGTGGGATCGAACAAAAGTAATCCGCCCTGACTTTTACCCTGGGTGTTAACCAAAACGGTTGCCATTGCCTGATATACGGGGGGACTTTTAATCGTGTAAATAACCGTTGTAATGAAAACAGTAATAAACGCAACGACAACAATCCATTTACGTCTCAGGATAATTTGTACGTAATCCTGCAATTTCATTACTTCGGCTTCGGATTCCCATCCGGGATATGTCGGAACAGTCGGCTTTCCGTTTCCCGGATAAGCCTCTCCATTCGTTATTTTTTCACCATTCATCATCTAACCTTTTATACCATTTTTTATTGTTTTCTTTAATGAAATTCGTCTCTCAGGCGACGACCCTGTCATTTTACGAGGATAAAGCATTTATCCAATCAAAAGACTTATTTTTTATAAGATTACAATCTACAAGTCAATAATACAAAAATCAAGTTAAGTTAACCGTCGGGCAGCTCACAAATTGCATTATTTTTATGATACTTTTTCATTTATTTTTTTTGGAATCGGTCTCATAATGAAACCTGCTTATCTTTTCAAAAGATATTAAATCGTCCGCTTTTTTAAAATTGTTAATAATTGTTTTCAGGACAGCGCCCGGAAAATCACCGCAGATGACTCTGATTACTCGTTACTTTTCGTTAATCGTTAAAGGTATAAGCGTTAAGGGTTAAGGGTTAAGAGTATATCTCTGGTCATCGTAATGCGTAATGCGTAATGCGTAATGCGTAATGAGTTATCTCCGCCACCACTTAAAAATTTAGTTAATTCAACCAAATTATTTTTTTATGTAGAATAAAAAAGTATTTCCTTCTTAACAATAAACATTTTACTATTTTCTGAATACTGCCTACTACTTACTGCTTACCACTGCTTTCCGCATTCTCCTTTTTCTTTTGTCTTTTGTCTTTTGTCTTGCTCATCACGATAATTCGTTAAGGGTTAAGGGTGTAAGGGTTACCGGTTGCTGGCTTCTGGTTACTCGTCGCTTGTCACTCGTTACTCGTTACTTGTTACGCATTACGCGTCACGAACTTGTCACTTTGTCACTCGTCACTTCTTATTCCGCATAAAAGGCTCTGATTTGATTAACAACCTCTTGGATTTCTTCTTTTGTATTATAAAAATGCGGCGCAATACGCAGCCTTCCGTTACGAAGAGAACAGACGATCTTCTGCTTTGAAAGGTATTCGTACAATCGGTCGGTATCTTTTCCTTTAAAAGAATAGATTCCGGACCAGTGTTCTTTTTTCTTCGAGTTCACAAATTCCATACCGACTTGCTCCAATTCATTAACCAGAATCTCGCCCAATTGCAGGAGGTGATTTTCGATATTGTTAAGCCCGACTTCCATCAAAAGCTCAACCGAAGCCGAAAGTCCGACAATCCCCATAAAATTTGCCGTCGCGTATTCATAACGCCTGGCATCCGGTAAAAAATCCAGGCGATAATCCAAAAAGTTCCAGGCGTCTTCCACGGCAAGCCATCCGGTGTAAGCGGGCTGCAAACGTGAAAACAGTCCTGGAGAAATATACATAAATCCCGCGCCCATGGGTCCCATCAGCCATTTATGTCCGCCGTTGGAAAGAAAATCTATGCGGAATGTTTCCACATTTAACGGCAGCGCGCCCAAACCCTGGATGCTGTCCACGGAAAAAATAATATCGTGTTCTTCACACAACTGACCGATAGCTTCTAAATTATTGCGAAATCCGTTGGAAAATTCAACATAACTAACGGAAAGCAATCGCGTGCGCGCGGATATTAGTTTCTTGATATCCTGCGGATCGATCAAACCCGAACGGGAGGGAATGAGCTTGATTTTTACTCCGTGCCTTTCCAGATTTTTAAAAGGATAAACGTTGCTCGGAAACTCACAGTCGGGAATCAGAATTTCATCGCCTTCCCGCCAGTTCAAACCGTTTACCAGATGATTAAACCCTTCCGATGTGTTGGTGATAAAAGCAATACTTTCCGCTTTGGCGTTGATCATTTTGGCGATCAATTCACGGGTCTGACGGCGAATTTTATTGACTTCCGGGAAACTGTCGATGTTGCCGATGCTCCGTTCATCCAAATACCATTCCATGCGATCGGTGACTCTTATTGAGAAAGGCGAGATAGCCGCATGATTTAAATAGATTTTTTGCGTGGTAATGGGAAACAATTTGCGATACTTTGATAAATCCATAAACGAATACTCCGAATTTAAATAATTCCGAATCAAACTCTGAAATTAAAATATTTAATGAAACGGTTCAAACCAATTTGGCAGATAACGGAAATGTCACAAACAGATTTATTTTAACCTTCGAGCGGTTCTCTGTGTTTTAACCAGGCTTTCGGAACCCCGCCGCAGGAAAGAGCGACAATTCCGCCTACGATTGCGCAGGTGGTGTCGCAATCTCCCAAGCCGGAAACAGTAACCCACATCGCCTCTTCAAAATCGTTCCCGTAATGCGCCGCGCACCAAATACAAAACGGAACCGTATCCTGAGCCGAGACCTTTTTTCCGGTTCCCAGTTCGGCTATTGCCCGTTCCGGCGCTTGTTCGGGAATTTTTTTTGCCTGTTCTATTCCGGATTTCACTTTACTTTCGGGTATCCGGCGAAGCACCTCATCAATAAAGTCTTCAGCGTTCTTAAAATTTCCCCGTGCGGCAAGAGCTGCGGCGACAGCCACGGCTATTGCTCCAGCCTGACCTTCCGGGTGATAGTGAGTAACCATGGCGGATTTTCGCGCTTCGGTGACCACGCGTTGCAGATCGTCTTTAAAAAAGGCGCCTAACGGAGCGACGCGCATTGCCGCCCCGTTGCCATAGGATCCGTCTTTAAACAGAAACGGTGTAATTTCCCGCCAATCGTTTCCGCCCGCTATTGCCCGCAACAATCGCGCCGCTCCCCTGCCGTAACCCCGAAAAGGTTCTTTTGAAAAACGAAAGGCAAATTTCTTTATCAGACGATCCGGATTAATCTCTCCTTCTTCGCGCAGCATTTCAACCACGGATAATGCCATGTGCGTATCGTCTGTCCATCGCCAAATACCGGACGGTAATTTCCGCTCGCCTTCATAAATAAGCCTGATGTTGCGAGAATAAAAAAACTGCTCTCCAAAGGCGTCGCCGAGAGAAAGCCCGTCCAGACTCAGTAAAGCTAATCGAAGATTATTTTCCATAGACATTTTTTAAAAAAAATTTTATTCATCGTAAAACGGATTCTCCAGCCAAAAGGCAGCCGGATGGTGCGTGACGGTCGCCGGGTAATGGGAGAAATCGACCACTATGGCGTCAAATCGAACGGGATGTCCTTCAAATTCGGGGAATTCCTCCAAAAAAGCGTAAGCCGTGCGAATGAGAGAATTCTTTTTGTGTTTGTTTATTCTGAATTCAGCCGCAGCCAAAGGATCGGCTTTAAAACTTTTTACCTCGACAAATACAAGCGCATCTTCATCCAGAGCGATAATATCGATTTCTCCGCGTCCCGAACGATAGTTGCACTTAATTATCTTAAGTCCCCGACCCGACAAAAATTCGCGGGCGCGTTGCTCGCCCTTTTGTCCCAAAGACTGTTTGGAAGTCTGTTTCATAATAACATATTCAAATTAAGATTTAAATTTTACAAATACAAGTTGTGTTAAGTGCGGAAATATTTGTACATTTTGACCGGTTATCAAATTTAACGCCAATCGGAGTTGCCATGAAAAGATATTTCCAAACCGACGCCAATAATTTTTTTCGCTCTTTTATCTTAACGATTGTCGTTTTGCTGACAACGATTTTCAGCCTGACTTCCGCCGGTGAAATCGACACTCTCTTTATTCTGCAAACAACGGACGTTCACGGCAATATTTACCCCTACAATTATTTTACCGACAAAGAAGCGCCTTACGGACTGGCGAGAGCCTATACCAAAGTGAGCGAATACCGGCAAAAGCATGCCAATGTAATCCTTATCGACAGCGGTGATCTATTACAGGGCACTCCGTTAATTTATTACTTCAATAAAATCGAATCGTCCGTTTTCAATCCTTTGATTTTAACTTTGAATTACATGGGTTACGACGCCTTTACCGTCGGAAATCATGATATTGAACAGGGATTTCCTGTTTATTATCGCGCCTGGCGTTCTTCCGACTTTGCCTGGCTTTCAGCCAACGGGCTTCGTCCGGACGGCAGAACGCTGTTTGAGCCGTACGTAATTCTGGAAACAAACGGAATTAAGGTCGGCGTTTTGGGATTGACCACTCCCGCCATTCCGATGTGGCTTGATTCCACACTTTATCCGGGTATTTATTGGGACGACATGGTCGAAAGCGCCAAATACTGGGCTCCCGACTTACGTTCGCGAGTGGACGTGCTTGCGGGATCGTTTCACGCCGGTTTTAACGAAAATTACAGTAAAAAACAGACAGATCGTCTGGGACTTCCCAATGAGAACGCCTCCGGATTAGTCGCCAAAAAAATACCGCTTTTTGACGTTGTATTTGCCGGACACTCCCATCGTCCGGTCGGCAGAATCGGGAAATCGTCAACGGTTGAAAAATCCAATATTCTGGTTCGGGGCAAAGAAACAACGCTTTTGTTAAACGCCGGTTCAAGAGCCCAAAATATTGCCGTTGCCAGGTTCATTCTCGAAAAATCGCCGGACGGCTCTTTCGAAATTTTGTCTAAAGACGGTTGGCTGGAGCCGCTTAAAAATACTCCGCCTTCGCAGGCGATTTTAACTTTAACCCGCAAGTACCATGAAAAAACGTTAAAATACACCCACACCGTTATCGCAACTCTTACCGATACCTTAAACGGAAGAATGGCTCGTTGGGAAGATACTCCTTTGATGGATTTAATCAACGGAGCTCAACTTGAACTTTCGAAGGCGGACATTTCCTTTGCCGCCTGTTTTAACGATCGTCTTTTGATTCCTCCGGGAAATTTGACCATAAAGAACGTTTATCAAATGTACAAATACGAAAACTATCTTTACGTGGTTGAAATGACAGGACAGCAGATTAAAGACTTTTTGGAATACTCTTCTCAATATTTTCAGTGGAAAGACGGCGCAATTTCCGTTAATCCCAAGATGGCGGGTTACAATTTTGACATGGCTGAAGGCATCGGGTACCGGATTCACGTAAAAAATCCCCTTGGCTCCCGGATCACTGATCTGACGGATTTAAAATCGGGCAAACCTCTCGATATGGAACGAGTTTACAGGGTCGCCATGAACAGTTATCGCGCCACGGGCGGGGGCGGGCATTTAGCTGCGGCAAACGCATCCGACGCGCCGATCATCTGGAAATCGCAGACCGAGATTCGCAATCTTTTGATCGATTACATTAAGAATAAAAAGATCATTAATCCGAAGACGAATCACAACTGGAAATTATTGCCCTAAAGGCAGATTAATTTAACTAATAAATGTCCTTCTGTTTTTTTGCGCCGCGGGAAAATCCGCTCCGGGGCGGACAAAAATCTTTTATTCTTAATTACTCTCCCAGAATTCTGTCAATTAAAAATGCATAATCAAACGCGACTTCCTTTAAATAATCGTAACGTCCCGAGGCGCCCGAATGCCCGGCTCCCATATTGGTTTTTAAGAGCAGCAGATTATCGTCGGTTTTCAGCGACCGCAATTTTGCCACCCATTTGGCGGGCTCCCAGTAACTGACCCGCGGATCGTTAAGCCCTGCCGTGACAAGCATATTGGGATAATCCTGCGCTTTCACGTTGTCGTAGGGCGAATACGATTTAATGTACCAGTAATATTTTTTGACATTCGGATTGCCCCACTCGTCATATTCAATAACTGTCAGGGGAAGCGTGGGATCGAGCATGGTGTTTAATACATCCACAAAAGGAACGTGGGCGATAACCGCTTTGAACAGGTCGGGTCGCATGTTGGTAACCGCGCCCATCAACAATCCTCCCGCGCTGCCGCCGGCAATGGACAATTTTTGCGGATTTGTGTAACCTTCGTTAATTAAAAATTCGGCGCAGGCGATAAAATCAGTGAAGGTATTCTTTTTCTTTAACAGCTTCCCGTCTTCGTACCATTGCCTTCCCAAATCGCCCCCGCCGCGAATATGCGCAATGGCATAAATAAATCCGCGATCGATCAGGCTGAAAATATTGGACGAAAAATACGGGTCTCTGCTTATTCCGTAAGAACCGTAGCCGTAAAGATACGCCGGATTCGTGCCGTCTTTTTTCAACCCTTTGCGGTAAACAATGGAAACAGGAATTTTAACCCCGTCTTTCGCCGTAGCCCAGACGCGTTCCATTGAATAATTAGCGGGATCGTATCCGCCCAATACTTCCTTTTTCTTTTTCAGTTCACGCTTTTGGGTCAGCATATTGTAGTCGTAAATAGAAGAAGGCGTTATTAAAGATTGATAATTAAAACGCAGAAGATTCGTATCGTATTCTCTATTTCCCGTCAAATAAACCGTGTAAACCGGTTCTTTAAAATCGATAAAATAGGTCTTTCCGTTACGCAAAGAAGTAACGCGAATTTTCTTTTGCCCGCGATCTCTTAAAAGAACGACAAGATAGTCCTTAAAAACATCAATGTCCTCGATCATAATTTTCGGGTTATGGGGAATGACCTCTTCCCAATACTTACGCCCGGGATGATTTACCGGCGCTCGCATTAGTTTAAAATTAACAGCCTGCTCGTTTGTACGGATGTAAAAATATTTTCCCTGATGGTCAATAAAATACTCGACCTTGTATTGGCGCGGTTTAAAGACTTTAAAATTCTGATCGGGCGCGTCGGCTTTCAAAAACCTTTCTTCCGATGTAACCTGACTCTCCAGATCCATGAAAATAAACTCGCCGCTCTTGCTGCGCCGAACCGTGATAAAAAAACGTTCGTCTTTTTCGTGGTGAGTTAAAGCATCGTTTGCGGGGTCGCTCCCCAACTTGTGCCTGAATAGTTTAAACGGTCTTTTGGCGTCGTCCAGCACCGTGTAAAAGAATGTTTTATTGTCGTTTGCCCAGGCAAGCGTGTAGTAAGTGTTTGGAATGCTTTCGGGTAAAATTTCATTCTTCTCCAGATCTTTGACGTAAACGGTGTAGGTCTCCGACCCCGTAGTGTCCACGGAATACGCCAGATAGCGATGGTTCGGGCTTACTTCGAACACGCCCATCTGAAAAAATTTATGTCCCTTTGCCAGTTCATTTTGGTCAAGAATAATTTCTTCCTCCGCGTCCGGGCTTCCCTTTTTTCGGCAGTAAATCGGATATTGCAAACCCTTTTCCGTGCGCGAGTAATAGTAATAAATCCCTCTTTTTACGGGTACCGATAGGTCCGTTTCTTTTATCCTACCGACCATTTCCTGATACAGCTTTTCCCGCAGGGGTTTGGTGTGTTCGGTCATGGCTTCGGTGTAGGCGTTTTCCGCCTTAAGATATTCAATGACTTTCGGATTATTCCGATCCCTCAGCCAGTGATAGTAATCGACCCGCACGTCGTTGAACAAAGTATCGCTATGCGGAATTCTTTCGGCGACCGGCGGCTGAGGTGTTTTTTCAGATTGACAATTAAGCATAATAAATCCCGTTAAAATGATCAGACTTTTTAACAAATAACGCATTTTGCTCCTCCGTAACATCACTTAAAAATAGCTTCATTCTCTATCCGGATTCAGACGTTAAAAGGCATTTTTGTTTTTTGTATTCCCCATATTTTCCAGAGCAAACTTATCGAAAACCGAATTCGGATAAGAATTCAATTTAAAGTTTTAATACTTTTTGTGCAATTCGTAATTCATGCTTTCCCGACAATCGTCAAAATATAGGGGTAAATAGCAACCTGTTTAAGGTTGGCTTTTCAATTATCAAACATTTTAAAGAGAATGCCTGTAAGATCAGATTTTGGGAATAATATTTGCATTTTATGCGCAAATAAAACTATACTTAAACATTAAACTTCAGAATGAGGTTTTTCCATGCGTCGTTTAAACATTCTCATTCTATTAATCATCTCTTCTCTTTTTTTACAATGTTCTTCCAATAAATGGGCAAAAGAGATCGATTGGAAAGATTTTTCCTTAAGCAATCTTCCCGATTCCGCCGATTTCCCAGGCGCCCATGCCGTTGTTTTGCTCGACGAAGGCAAAGTTGATATTTCGGGAGGCGGTGAAATCAAATTAACCGTTTTCGAACGCCGCCGGGTTATCCGGATTTTGGATCGCGGCGGTTTTAGTTACGCCGATGTGGTCATTCCCTATTCCCCTAATTCAAGCGAAATTGAAATGATTCAAGCCAGAACCGTCAGTCCGGACGGACAGATTACCGTTCTTGACAAAAACGAAATCTTTGACATCGACCTCTATCCGAAATTCATTTTTTACGCCGATCAGAAAGCGAAAAAATTTACCTTTCCCGCCGTTGAACCCGGCAGCGTTGTCGAATATCGTTTTCGTAAAATCATCAAAAATTTAACCTTGTACCATAGCTGGAATTTTCAGGATTTTATTCCGACTAAAATTTCCCGTTTTTCCGTCACCTTCCCCTCTTCATTGAAATTAAACCAAAAGGTCTATAATATTATTCTCGAACCCGACAGCTTTAAAACCCCGAGCGGATTCAAATCCACCTATCGCTGGGAAGTAAAAGACTTAGCCGGTATCCGGCGCGAAATCGCCATGCCGCCCGTCGCCGATGTGGGAGCCTATTTACTTTTCTCGCCGCTGGGACTTAATACTTGGAAATCCGTTGCCAACTGGTATTACGACCTCAGTAAAGATCGCGCCGCCGCGGGTTCTTCGATAAAGACTTTATTGCCGAAAATATTGAAATCGGCTTCCGCTCCACAAGAAAAATTGAAAATTCTTTACGAATGGGTCAGAGACAACATCCGCTACGTCGCGATCGCCATCGGAATCGGCAGTTTTCAACCGCATTTCGCCGAAGATGTTCTGCAAAACCGATACGGAGACTGCAAGGACATGGCGACACTTTTATGCGCAATGGCAAAGCAAACGGACATCAAGCTTTATCCGGCGTTGGTTTGCACGCGACCCAACGGAACATTGGACACCTCTCTGGCGACGCCCTTCCGTTTTAATCATGTAATTACTTATGCCATGCTGCCGGACAGTCAGGTAATGTGGCTGGACCCGACCCACAAGGGATGCCCGTTCGGTACAATTCCCTGGTACGATCAGGGAGCCTGGGCATTGGTAATTAAAGGAAAAGACGATTACCTTTTAACGCAAATTCCGGGCAGTCCTTATTCACAAAATTCCACCCTGCATAACTGGAATGTGGATTTACAGGAAGACGGAAACGCGGATGTGAAAGGACAGCTTTTATTCGCCGGAGCCCCTTCTACCGAAATCCGGCGGATGCTGCTTCCCTTAAATCATAGCGAACAAAAACGATGGTTTGAATCTTTTTACGCCAGACGGGGATATTCGCTTCTCTTAAACAATTTATCGTTTGAAGGGCTCTATCCCGTTGAAGATTCTTTGACAGTCCGTTTTGAAATGAGGATTAAGAATTTCGCCGCGATAAATGACCGTTCTTTTTATCTGAATCCCGGCGGGATGATTCAGGGCGAGCTCAGGGAATTATTTCGCGCCCCGACTCGTATTTATCCGATAAAATTCAACTTCGGTTTTACCAAATCGTTAAATATTACCGTTAATTTGCCGTCCGGTTTTACGTTTCCGGATTCTTCATTGACCGATTCAGTTTCAACCCGTTTCGGGTCCGCTTTTTTAAAGGCACGGCAAAACTCCGATGGGAAATTGATTATCCGCGCGCATTACGAACAGACGTCAACTTCCATAGCGCCCGAATTTTACGAGCAATTTCAGGATTTTCTGGACAGGAGCGCTGATCTTTTAAGTCATCCCATAGTGCTGAAAAAATCTTTGACAAAACCCTTATTTCCTTGAGGATGTTTTATTGTCAGATTTTGTCTTTTATTTTTTTCCGATTCAAGATAAGCGTGTGGGGAGAAAGATTAAAGATTAAAGATTAAAGTAAAGGTCGTGATGCGTAATGCGTGATGCGTGATGAGTAAAAGAGTAACAAAGTGACAGAGTAACATAGTAACAAAGTAAATTGAAGAGGAAAATAATAAATCCGAAATTCGAATATCGAAATACGAAACAAATTCGAATTACCGAATGACAGAAATTCAAAACAAAACTTTGTTAACGAAAAATATTCTGAAATTCAGATAATGTGCGTCTTGAGCAAAAACCCCCCTTGCCTTCGGCGTTCCCCCCTTGAAAAAGGGGGGGGAAATTAAAAGGGGGGATCTTCAACGCAGAATAAAGGAAAAAATGCGTGATGAGTTACAAAGTGACAGAGTTACAAAGTAACTCGACAGGCTCAGGGAGCGGAGAGTGAAAAAGGCGTGACGCGTGATGAGTAACAAAGTGACAGAGTAACAAAGTAACCCTTAACCTGCAATCAGTGCAGCTTAACCCTTAACGAATATGTTACCGATGGACTGAGGAAGAAAATCCGAAATTCTAATATCGAAATACGAAACAAATTCGAATTACCGAATGACAAAAATTCAAAACAAAACTTTGTTAACGAAAAATATTCTGAAATTCAGATGTTGTGTGGCTTGAACAAAGCCCCCCCTTGCCTTCGGCGTTCCCCCCTTGAAAAAGGGGGGAAATTAAAAGGGGGGATCTTCAACGCAGAATAAAGGAAAAAATGCGTGATGAGTGACAAAGTTACAAAGTGACAGAGTAACAAAGTAACTCGACAGGCTCCCTTCGACAGGCTCAGGGAGCGGAGAGTGAAAAAGTCGTGATGCGTGACGCGTAATGCGTGATGAGTGACAAGCGACGAGTAACCAGAAGCCAGCAACCAGCAACCCTTAACCCTTAACCCTTAACCCTTAACCCTTAACAAATTATCGTGATGTGTGGTGAGTAAGAAAAAAGACAAAAGATTAAAGATTAAAGTTTGTCGGGAAATAGTGACCAGTAACCGACGGCAAAATAGCAAAAATTTCACCGTCAATTAATTATTATCCAAATACGACAGATCAATGGAACGATCTTTAAAAATCGGCAAATCTTTATTTTCCATTGCCTGGCTTACTTCGGTCATAAACAGCTCAAAAGAGAGCTGGTTGATATCTTCCGGTTTCCTTTGCGTAAGATATTCTTTAAGCATTAATAAAAAATCAAACCATTCACCGTAATCAGGATCATCCATATAGGCGCTCAACCGTTTAATCATTTTTTGCAATCTTTTTTTATTGATGATGCGACCGACAAACTCCTCGACTTTCTCTTCCGCTTCGGTTTTGAGCTCAAAAAATATTTTAGCTACTTTTTCACTCGACTCTTTGTTGTCTTGTAATGCTTCACGAAATTTATCGATAGCCGTAAGAAATATTTCAACCGCATAAGAAATTTCTTTATCCGTAAAAAGATTTAAAGTAAGTTCGCCTTTGTTGAGCGCCTCCATACCCTCGTCCCAGATACCTTCCTCCTGAGCACGATTATCCAAATAATTCATTAACCCCGGATAAATTCTCTCCAGCTCGGCAAATCTTTCGTCCAAATTAAAATCACTTATCTTCTCACCGTTTTGTAAGGAGAAAACATCGGCGCCTTCTCTTTCTTCCAATTCACACCTTAATCTCGCAAACTCCAACCCGATCAACAGACTTCTCATGACCAAACCCTTAATAAGTCCGATGGAAGCTAAAGCTTCTTTTGACTCTATGCGGTCGATGATATTCCCGAGGATAGACGCGGCAACCGCTAATTCGCTATTGTCGTCACGCATAGCCCTGAGCCCCAAATCTTCCAGCCGAACAAGAATCGCATCTTTTATCCGATTAAAAGGTAACCGATTGGCGGTAATCTGAACGAATGTCCATAATTTTTCTTCATTACCTTCTTCAAACAAAACATATAACTCATCAATATCAAAATCATTTTCTGTAACAACATCTAAAAATTCCTCAAGAGTAAGATCCGGATCAAAAAAGACGCCCTGAAGTTCCGGTTCGTCAATCAGAAAGGATGAAAAAACAATTTTTTCCAGAAAATCCGTTAAATCGTCGTCTTCGGGCAACATTTCCGAATCAACGATCTGGGGTATTAACTCTTCTATCGATGGACTAAAAAGAATCTCACCGGACTCGAAACGCGATTTTTCTCTGTTTTTTGATTTAGAGCGCGGCTTTTTATTCTTTCGTTTTTTTGCAGACTTCGTTTTATTTTTTTTCTTACCCATTTATTACTTTCCTTTGTTTTTAAGACAAATTAGTTTTTAAACTGGGATTAACCGATTTCCGATCATGTTTAATATCAAAACGAATGATAAAAAAGAGTTATAATTCAATTCGGGAGTTTGCTCTCTGAAAATTATGATCCGTAAAGTAACAAGTAGTTTGATTTCGCCGATTAATGAGTGATTATTAACATTTGGAATGGTTTATAACAAAGAACGGACGGCGGCACGCCGACAAAATCAAGCCGCTCGCCGATAAATTATATTACATTTTTAGCCGAATCAAATTTTTTCTTGACTCATTTTTGACAGGTATTGACTAAGTATAAATGTCCGGATTACTCGTGGGAAAATTAAGTTAAAAAAAATAATTATCGTATTACGCCGCAGAGAGCGGTTTTGACGGGAAATTTTGTAAGCGGATTTCAAGCATCAAAAAAAGGGTAGATATGCATATCTACCCTTTTTTAATATTAAACTTTTTGATTTGACTAAATTATTTGGTCAGAATCATTTTCTTGCTGGCTGTAAAATTTTCGGTTTGAAGCGTGTAGATGTAAACTCCCGAAGACAAACCTTCTCCGCTGATTTTAATGCTGTGTTTACCGGCGGGCATCTTTTGATTCAACAGTTCGCTGACTAACTGACCGGTAATCGAGTAGATGCGCAATTTAACCTGTGAAGCCTTCGGCAAAGCAAAACCGATTGTCGTTGTGGGGTTGAAGGGATTCGGATAGTTCTGTTCCAGCTCGAATTTTTTCGGAACAACTGCGGTGCTCGGAATTGCGGTTCCGGTGCCGTGAATCGCTTCCACATTGGAGGCTGCCCAGGTCATGGTTTCATCGGTATGGCAGGTCAGACAGGTAAAATCCAGAGTCACATAAGCTTTGCCGTCATCATCAACGCGAACAAATTTACCGTCGTCTGTTATTAACTTCCAGGTGGTATCGGGATTAATGCGGAAAATATGGGTGTGCAAATCGCCTTTAAGTACGGAGCCGCCCTTGTAATCGATGGAAATTTTAACCGCGGATTTGGAGGCTTTGGGCATGTGGCAGGTGTGGCATTCCAAATCAGCCATTTCGGTAACTTTGATTTCTACCTTGGAGTGGCAAACCTGACAGGTGTTTTCATCGCCTTTGTAGCCGCCGAGATCGTAAATAGTGCTGAGATGCGGTTCGTGGCAGGTTCCGCAGGTAAAAGATTTGTGAGGCGAAGCAAGTAATTCCTCATATTGCTCGTGATGTTTGATCAATCCTTTGCTGACATCAATCTGATTCACATCGCCGCGGATATGGCAGCTTGAGCAATTTTCTTCTTTAGAGGGTTTAACGCTGGTCGGGTTAGATGCGTGGTCGCTTGAAGGACCGTGGCAGCCTTCGCAGGTTACGCCCGGTTCAGCCCATGTGCCGTAAATTCCCGGTAAATCATCCTGATGGGGTCCGGCTTCGCCCGTGGCAACCCAACCTGTTGTGTGGCAACTTCCGCAAGTATAAGGTTTACGCGGAGCCTCGGAAGCGTCGTAGCCTGTCCAGCCTGCTTCCAAACCTAAATCCGGATTTGCCAGGTTATACTGACGAATGCTGTCGCCGGTTAAGATATAACCCTCTTTGTCCATAAAGCGAGCCTTCCAACCGAAACCGCCAATGACATAGCTGATGCTGTCCCAGGTCATGTCTGAGGGCGGATTGGGGACTCCGGGTGAAGTTCCTTCCGGAAATACCGGAGGGGCGCCGTCAATTTTCGTAATTTTGTGCGGATGACCTGTTTTGATAAACGTATCATAAATTGCGCTATGACAGGTTTTACAGGTCTGTGATCCTACATAATCCTGCGCCATAAGGCTCCCCCAGAAAAGAAGGATCAACAGGAAAAGCCCAAACCGTAAACATCTGGACATTTTAACTCCTTTCAGTTAAGTTAAGTTACATAATGAAGACTACGTCTTAAATATACAAACACAAATATTGTTAAAAAAGGCACAAAAGATGATTTTTTTTTCATATTTTTGGCAAATAGCTGTAATTTTTTTTATAATTACATTGCAAAAAAGAAAGTTGGATGATAAAAAATGCATATATTAATTGCCGAAGATGAAAAAAGTCTGGCTCAATCGCTGCAAAAAAGCTTTTTAGCGGAAGGCTTTGAGGCTTCCGTGGTTTTTGACGGAAAATCGGCGCTTGAATTTATTAAGAGTCATTCCGTTGATTTGTTATTACTGGACTGGCGCATGCCCGGACTGAGCGGTTATGAGGTTTGTAAAAAATTACATTCCCAGGGAAACAAAATTCCCATCATTCTTCTCACCGCGTTAAGCGACGTTTCTAATAAGGTTCAGGCGCTAAACGCCGGCGCGGACGACTATATTACAAAACCCTTTGCCTTTAAAGAACTGATGGCAAGAATTCAGGCGGTAAGCCGCAGATTTAAAAACGCCTCGGACTCCCTGTCGTTCGGCAGTTGTTCTTTGAATTTAATCACTCATGAAATTAAATCCGAAAAAGGGAATCTGAAACTTTCCGAAAAAGAATTCGAATTACTCTTCTATTTTGTTCAGCATAAAAATTCGATTATTACCAGAGAACAAATCGCAACCGATGTTTGGAAATTAAATTTTTTACCTTCCACCAATTTCATCGAAACCACAATTAAAAATTTGCGTAAAAAATTAGGCGAAATTACCGATTGTAATCATATCAAAACCGTTTATGGCGAAGGATATACTTTCATTGAAGAATAAGTTTTTTACCAAAAGCAGCATGCGCATCATTCTATTTAATACTTTCACCATGCTGATGTTTTATGCTGCCTTTAACGTTTTCTTTTTTCTTGTTCTGGATAATCAGTTGGAAAGACAGGTGGATATCGCTCTTCACCATGAAATGGACCATTTTATCCAGCTTGTCGCACTGGTGGACGATTCATTGATTTTAAATCACGGCGAAGAATTAAACGAAACCGATTTAAACGAGCTTACCGAACATCCTTATTTTTTACAGATACTCGACAAAACAGGAAAAATTATCTATCAAAGCAAAAATATGCGCTATCTGTCGGGAATTCCCATCCATTTTCCCCTGTACAAAGATAATCTTACATTCGTTAACTATCAGGTCGATTCCAGAAACTTACGCACAGGATACCAGCCCATTTATAAGAATAATCAGTTGGTGGGATTCATTCAGCTTTCGACTTTTAAATCCGCCGGCAAAGAGGTTTTGACCAATATCCTGTTTTTTGATTTGATCAGCTTTCCGCTTGTGCTGCTTCTCATCCTGGGGATTGCTTATATGAACGCTCAGCAATACCTGGCGCCCATTCGAAAGGTCATCGAATTGGCAAGAAGAATTTCTGCTTCGGACCTCAGCCAACGCCTTACCTACAAAGCGGATGACGACGACGAGATGGGGCAGCTTCGCGATACGCTTAATCATTTGTTCGAGCGGCTGGACAGGCAAATCAGACAAATCGCCCAATTTACCGATAACGCGGCTCATCAGTTAATGTCTCCCTTAACGATTATTAAGACCGAACTGGAATTTGTCACCAGAGAAAATCACACCCATTCCGATTGCGCCGAAACGTTTCAGATTTTGGTGGAACAAACCGACCGAATGATCCACATAGTTAACACGCTTTTGATTTTGGCTAAAGACGACAGCGGTCGTCTGGTGGAAAATTCGATCATTAATCTGCAAAAGATATTGCTTCAATTAAAGGAGACCTATCCCGAAAGAGTTCATCTGCCCGAAATCAAAAATACTATTTTTCTGCGCGGGAACAACGATTACTTTTTAATGGCGCTTCAAAATCTGATCGACAACGGTTTGAAATATTCCGATGACAATACGCCGGTGATTGTCGAAGCGGAACAGGATAACGGCTGGGTTCATATTCGGGTGAAAGATCAGGGGATAGGAATTCCCGACAAAGAAAAAGAACGCATTTTTGAACGGTTTTACCGCGGCAGCTTTCAAAACCAAAAACCCGGATTCGGTCTCGGTTTAAGCCTTGTCCAATCGATTGTCAGAACCATGGGCGGAAGCATTACGGTAAAAGACAATCATCCCAAAGGCGCCGTTTTTGAAATCCGCATAAAAGAACTTAAACTGGTTTGATTTAAACCTGTGCGCCGGAATTTATTTTCTTCCGTTCCCGCAATAAAATTTTCCGTTGATTCCAAACCGCTTATATGATTCATGTTTAATTTTATCTGTCTTTTCAGTAAACGCCTCAAAAAGAACTCTTTTTAATTTTGGATGAAATAACTTTGTTTATTAAATTTTTTGTACTTTATCTTGTCTGAGTTAGTTGACAAAAGTTTCATTCAATTAAAGAAGAGGTCAGATCATGAAGCCAATCGAACGACGTCTATTTTTAGACCGGTTTTTAAATTACGTAAAAATTGACACCCAATCGAGCGAAGAATCGGACACCTACCCCAGCACCGAAAAGCAAAAGGAACTGGGGCGTCAATTGGTTAAGGAATTAAAAGAGCTCGGGTTACAGGATGCCGAAATGGACAAATACGGCTATGTTTTTGCCACCCTGCCCTCCAATGTAGATTACGAGGTTCCCGCAATAGGTTTAATTGCTCATATAGATACTTCGCCCGAGGTGAGCGGCGCAAACGTTAATCCCGTAATCCACGAAAATTATCAGGGCGGCGATATTGTATTGCCGAACGATCCCGAACAGGTGATCGAATTTAACATGAATCCGGCGCTTAAAGAATGCATCGGACATGATATTATCACCACGGACGGCACTACCCTTTTAGGCGCCGACAATAAAGCCGGAATTGCGGAGATCATGGGAGCGCTGCAATATTTGATCGAAAATCCCGAAATCAAACACGGGAAAATACGTGTCGCCTTTACGGTTGATGAAGAGGTGGGTACGGGAACCAAATACTTTGACGTCAAAAAATTCGCCGCCGACTACGCCTACACCATCGACGGGGAATCGGCGGGCGAAATCGAAGACGAGACATTTTGCGCGGACACGGCAAAAATAAAGATTAAAGGGGTTAACGTCCATCCCGGCTACGCAAAAGACAGGATGATCAACGGCATCAAAATCGCAGCCGAACTGATCGAACGTTTGCCCAAAGACAGCATGTCCCCCGAAACAACCGAGGGTCGGGAAGGCTATTTACATCCCCACGCAATCAAAGGTTCGGTGGAATTAACTGAAATCGTTTTTCTGGTGCGCGATTTTACGGTTGAAGGTTTGAAGGAAAAAGAAAAATTTTTGCAGGATCTCTGCGACGAACTGTCCAAAAAACATGCTCCGGCAATGCTGACTCTTGAAATCGAAGAATCTTACCGCAATATGAAGTACAAAATCGATGAAGACCCCAAAGTTGTGGAATACGCCATCGAAGCGGTACGCCGGGCGGGATTGACTCCAAAGCAAAGCCTGATTCGCGGCGGCACGGACGGCGCGCGTCTTTCTTTTATGGGTCTTTTGACTCCGAATATTTTCACCGGCGGTCATAACTTCCACAGCAAAAAAGAATGGATTTCCGTTCAGGATATGGAAAAAGCCGTGGAGACGATAATCAATCTGGTTCAGATTTGGGCGGAAAAAAGCAAAAAATAAACCTTCGGAAAGGGCGTTCGGCGAATTATTTTGACCGGGGTAAACTATGTTCCCAAATAAAATTCAGCTTTTATCGGATAAAGTAATTTTCATAATCTGGAATGACGAGCACGAAAGCATTTTTTTTGCGAATCATCTGCGGATAAACTGCCCGTGCGCTTCCTGTGAAAAAATCAGGAACGGCGGCGAATCGTCCGAAGCTTACCGGCAATTAAAAGAATCAGCCGAATCGGTTGCGTTTAAGTCGTGGCGGATGGTCGGCAGATACGCCGTAGGGTTCGCTTTCAGCGACGGGCACAATTTGGGAATGTACCGGTTTGAGGAATTGCGCAGACTCTGCCAATGCGAACAATGCAGAACGGATGTAATTCGCATTCGCGGACCGCTGAAGTAATTTGTATTGATTTGCTGTCAATTTTATCTTAAATTTGCGCATTCCAAAAGCCACCGTAGCTCAGACGGTAGAGCAGCTGATTCGTAATCAGCGGGTCGCAGGTTCAATTCCTGTCGGTGGCTCGGAAGAACAGCCTGCATGGATTTGACATGCGGGCTGTTTTTGTTTCAGCGGCTGGTAAAGGGTGTAAGGGTAATGGTGTA
>JAADIP010000243.1 GCA_013151275.1 Calditrichota bacterium
AACCGGAATTAAAGAGCCCGCGGAATTGTTCGGGCGCTGGTTAGAAAAGGGCGTTCTTTTGGTGAACGTGGCTCTGACATTTTCTTCATTTAAAGAAAAAAGAAAACATTTTCAATTCTGGCAGCCGTTTCACTTTGCGCTTATTCAGGCTTTAAACAGCAGAAACCGGGCTCCCTTTTACATTTTATGGGGAAAAAAAGCGCAGCAATGGGAAGAATGGATTCTTAAAACCGTTGACGATCCGCGGAAGATTTTGAAAAACGGTCACCCCACCTTTATCCACCAGTTTTTAAATCCGGGCAAACCCGAATATTCGCCGTTTAAAGAAGTCGAAAGAAAAACAGGGTTCTCCTGGTTGTGAGGAAAACCCTGACAGAAATTTCAGGAACGGCTAAAACAGATCTTCGCCGCCAAAGTCATTTTCTCCGCCGTTGGTCTTCCGCCGCTCCTGTTTGTAATTGTTGAAAATCCAGGTCACCGTTAACGACAGCATGGGTGAACGGCGGTCAATGAATCGATAGTAGTAAAAATCCGCGCCCCTCGAGATGAATTCGTGGCGCATGGTGTTAAACAAATCCCGAGCCTGAATCGTGAACGAAAGCTTACGCTTAAAAAACTGCTGTTTAAAAGCCATGTCAAAGCTTAAAAAATCTTCGCTTTTGCCCTGAGAAGTAACCGTCGGACTGCGGTAGCGCAAATTGAATTGAATACGCGTGTTCGGACTAAAACGAAAATCATTGTTTAACCGCAGACTCCAGTTAAAACTTTCTCTGAAAAAATCCTGCTCGTCCAAACGCCCTTTCACGCGGTACCGATACAGCGAAGCCATGTAATTGATATTCCACCATTTGAAAATGTCGCGGTTTAAAAGAAATTCGCTTCCCAAGGAATAATCCTTGCCGATATTTTCATAAGTGTGGAGGATAACGTTTTCTTTGTCCGGGAATACCGACCGCACGCGTTCCACTTTGTTGTTGGTTACGCGATAATAAATCTCCAGCGAAAGCAGACTTTTTCCGAGAAATATTTGATGTCCCATTTCATAGGAATCCACGTATTCCGGAAGCAGAGCCGGGTTTCCTTTGGAAACGTTGTAGGCGTCGCTCCAGGTAATAAAAGGCTCCAGCCACCAGCTTCGCGCCCGACGAATTCGTCGCGTGTAGCTTGCCATTATTTGCCGTCCCGCCGCGAATTGATAAGAAAGATGAATCGTCGGGAAAAAATCCCAACGATCGATGGTAAATTTTTGCGAGTCGTCCAGGGCAATGGCGCGGTAGGTGTATTCGCTTCGCAAACCGATCTGATAACCCAGAGCCGTCCATTTTGAAGAGAACGTTGTGTAAAGAGAATGAATATTTCGTGTATTTTGGGACAGGTGACTGTACAGGGGTTGAAAGAGATATTGACCGCTATCGCGGTTATAGTCGTACAGCTTGTTTCTTTCTTCCGATTTGCTCATGCGGCTTTGATAACCGGCTTCCAGTTTGGTGTTTTCGTTAAAGGGATGGGTGTAATCGACCTTTAACCTCAGACTTGAGGCGGGTTCGTCTTCGGTGGTAATCTGACTGTTTGTAATCGTGTTATTACCGTCTTGTAATACATTGGTGGATTTTTCATCGCCCGTTCTGCGATCAAAAATAATCTGGGCGGAAAATTGGCGGTTCTTTTGCGACCATTTGTGAAGATAATCCATACTGAACGCGTAATGGTCGCCGGAACGTTTCCAGATGTCTTCGCTAAGATATTGAAATCTGTTCGGATTTAAGGAAGACCATTCTTCATAAGAAAGGTCGTAGTTTCTTTCCATGGAGCGCGTACCGATTCTGCCGCCGAAAGTCAAAACATCCCAGTGCGTCAGATTAATATCGACGCTGCCTCTTAAACCGTAAGGAGTCATCAGCCATCTGGAATCTCCGTCGGAATCGGTGTAAAACGTATTATTGCCGATAACGGTTTCCCGCCTTATCTTTTGATTGCCCGGAAAATTGCGTCTATTGTAATTGGCGGAAACATTGATTGTGAAACGTTTATTGCGATAACTCAGTAAAAAATCGCCGCCGTAACGTCCGTAGGTGCCGATATTGGAATTAAGCAGACCGCTGACGCCCTTAAGCTTGTTCTTCTTTAGAATGATGTTAATAATGCCGGCTACTCCGTCGGGATCGTATTTAGCCGAAGGATTGGTAATGATCTCAATATCCTCGATGGTGCTTGCCGGAATTTGCTGCAAGACCTCGTTGGCATCTAAAATAGTGGGTTTGTTGTCGATCAGAACCTGAAAATTACCGCTGCCGCGCAGACTCACATTCCCGTCGATATCAACATTAACCGAAGGCACATTCTCCAGCACGTCCACCGCAGTGCCGGAAAGAGCGGTGGTTTGTTCGCTGACTTTAATGACTTTCTTATCTATTTGATAAGTTACCGGAACGCGGTTGGCTTCAACCTCAACCGTTTCACCGGTCATGGTCGCCGGTTCCAAAAAAATCTGTTTTAAATTGATCTCCCTATTGCGCGGAGTAATCCGAATTTTATGCAGGCGTATTTTTGAATAACCGATAAAATCAACATCCATGTAATAGCGACCGGGAGGAATATTTTCCAACTTAAAATATCCGTCCTTGTCGGTAATTGTTCCGGTAACCTGTCCGCTGTCGCGAACGCTGTAAAGAATGATATTCGCGTACTCAATCGGAACTTTGCTCTCATCGTCAAAAACAAATCCGTAAACAGACCCGGTAAAGTTCATGTTGCGCATTCGCTGAGGCGGCTGCGCAAAGAGCGTTTGACTCCATAAGAAAAAGAGTAGGAACAGAGCAGTAGTTTTGTACATCAAGTTTTCTCCGTGATTAATTTTTTTAGCCACAAATATAGATGCTGAATTTGTAGAAATTTTGTAGTCCCCAAAAAAGATGCAAAGATAATCAGAAAGCAGAAAGCAGAAAACCGTGAGGCGTAACGCGTGACAAAGTTATAAAGTTGGGATCTTCGGAGGATAGAAGGAAAAGGTTTAGTTGTTTAATTTAGAGCAAAAGTGAGGAGAAGAAAGCAGAAAGCAGTAGTAGGTAGTAAGCAGAAAAACAGCAAAATGTTTGTTGTTAAGAAGTAAATGCTTTTCTATTGTCCAAAAAATAACTTGGCTGAATTATTAAAGATTTTGAGCTATTGTGAAGATAACTCATTACGCATTACGCATTACGCATTACGCATTACGCATTACGCATTACGCATTACGCATTACGATGACCGGAGAAGCCCCTTAACCCTTAACTCTTAACCCTTAACCCTTAACCCATACACCCTTAACAAATCCCTTTAAACTTTTCAATCTCTCAACACCCGCCGCTTTTGGTTTTTCAAATAG
>JAADIP010000012.1 GCA_013151275.1 Calditrichota bacterium
ATAAACAAAAATTAACGCAAAATAAAGACTTGCCTGAAGTTATCAGCATCAGGCATTGATAGCACTAAATTAATCAGTTGTCGGTGGAATTTAGTCTGATCGTTTCTAAAGATTTACTTAGCACTAAAAAATGGAGGCATACTATGATGAAAAAAATAATTTCTGCTTCTGTTCTGATCTTAATTGTTTTGTTAACCATAGCTTATTCCGTTGAAAACAATCAAAACTTTGAAGGACGTCTTGTAAACGTTATCGCCAAAGAAAATTCCAATGACAGGAATGATGTTTATCTCAAGCTTCAATCAGCAAATGACAGCACAACATATTTTGTGGATGATTTTTTTATTACTTTCATAATCGAGCAAACTTACAAAATTTTACTGAGCGATTATATCGGCAAGGATGCGGACTCGCTTAACATAAGCCTGAAACTTGAAAATATTGTAATTTCCGAAGGTAAGATAAACGGACAAACCGTTAATTTTATTAGCGCGGTTGAACGGATATTCCCTCAATTCCCCCAATCCGAAAATTCCTATCTTTACAAAGAATTAAACCCGGGTACTCCGGAGCAAGATTTTTATCACCGGTATATTGACGTGCCGGTATCGTATCGGGATCCTTCAAAGGGAACGTTCAAACTGTATTACGAATTATGCAGCGATTTTGATAAAACCAAACCAACGATTCTCATACCCACCGACGGACAACGATCGCTTTCGCAGGTCGGTTGGGCGGACAAATACAAAAAGATGTTTAATCTGGATTACAATACCGTCGTTTATGAATATCGCGGTATGTATCTCTCAAAAATAAAACTACTGCAAAACAAAAATATCGACTGGGAATTGGCTTATGAACTATTAAATTCGGATAATGTGGTTGAAGATATTGAACGAATAAGGAAGGATTTATTGGGTGAGGAGAAGATAAACATTCTGGGCGGGTCGGGCACCGCAATGATCGGTTTAAAATATATTGCCAAATATCCCGAAAAAGTTAACCGGGCTTTTTTGATGAGTTTTTTTAAAGATGCAAAAGGAAGCAGTGAATCCGGAGTTTTGTTCTTCAAAAATTTTCTGGAAAGTAATCGCTTAAAAAAAAGATATGAGGCGGCGCTGCAAAATCCTGAAATAGAAAGGTCTCAACTCCTTTTTTTAATCCAGCGGTTATTGTATTTTAACAAAGACGAAGTTAAACAAATGATCATTGAAATAAGCGAAAATAACTTGAGCAGATATAAAAAATATACCAAACTATTGGGTACTGTGGATTTTTTTATTCGTTCCGTTCAGAAATACAAACCATGGACTGTGGTGTTCATGTATGAGACCAATATTAAAACTTCTTTTGATGAAACGATCGATATTAATTACCCCTTTCTAAAAATAGCGGAACCCCTCTTAAAAATTTACGGCTCCGCTTCCCAATACGAGGAGCATCTTTTTGATATTAAAAACCTTAAGGACGTGAATACCGAAATATTGTTGGTGGGAGGAACACTGGATCAGGTAGCTCCCCTGAATGAACTGGAGAGAATTCACAAAGAATTACCGAATTCGGAATTTGCTGTTTTTGAGGCATATCATTGCCTGCAATCACCGGCGGAAGCGAAAGAATGCAGAAATAATTTAGCCGACTTGTTTTTCACTTATGGCTGTAATTCCAAAGAGATTCGGGATTATCTGGAAAAATCCAAACCAAATAATACGTTCATAAAATTTTGTGATCATTCAAATTAAAAACGGCAAAAAACGGCTTGGTTGCGTCGTTTAAGGCGCTTGGTAACGCATCTACCGGATGACAAAGCAAAATTCTCCGGGAAAATCCGTTTGCCTTAAAACATGACAACCAAAAGAAAATGTAATCGGTTAAAATTTACAATCAAATTCCAAAAGATATTTGAGCAAAACTTGAAAATATCTATTTCTTTTTTTAAGTTAGGAAGCTTATGATGCTTATCGTTAAAAAGATAAGTTTTACCGGAGAGGTGCGAGAGCGGTTGAATCGGCACGACTGGAAATCGTGTGTACCCCATGGGTACCGTGGGTTCGAATCCCACCCTCTCCGCTTTTTAATTGCATAAATCCCGGAGAGGTGCCGGAGTGGTTGAACGGGGCGGTCTCGAAAACCGTTGAGGCTTTACGGCCTCCGGGGGTTCGAATCCCTCCCTCTCCGCAATGACCTTACAGATAGCAGGGCTTGCAGCGACGGCGTAAGTCCTGCTATTTTTTTACAACAAATCTTAAAGTGATCTGATTTTAAGGCTCAAATCGGCACACTTTCTTTGCAATGTCAAAACCGCCCGGTATTAAAAGAAATTCCGGCGCTTTTAATTTATTGTTGCCCTTGATTGTAAATTATTCTATCTTTTTCAGTCGGGGAAATTCTAACAAAGGAGACACCATGTTTTCTGCGCAAACTTATCAGCAAAGACGTGCTCAGTTAAAATCTAAATTAGATTCCGGCATTCTGCTTTTTCTGGGAAATGAAGAATCGCCAATGAATTATCCCGCCAATGTCTATCCATTCCGCCAGGACAGTACCTTTCTCTATTATTGGGGCATCGATTTACCGAATCTTGCCGCCGTAATCGATCTCGACGAAGGTCGCGAAATCCTTTTTGGCGATGAGTTCTCCGTTGATGACATTGTCTGGATGGGACCTCAACCCGCTATTAAGGAACTTGCCGAACAAGTATCAGTGCAGGATACGCAACCGGCTGACCGACTTTTTTCTTATCTGCGAAAAGCGCTCGAATCGGGTCGCAAAGTTCACTTTTTACCACCGTATCGTCATCATAATATTTTAAAGCTCGGGAATCTTCTCGGAATTCAACCCGATTTCATCAAAGATTACGCTTCGGTTCCTTTCATCAAAGCGGTGGTCGCCCAGCGTTCGCTTAAATCCGAGGAAGAAATTGACGAAATCGAAAAGGCGCTGGACATCACCTATGAAATTCACATAGAAGCCATGAGGCGCGTCCGCCCGGGGCTTTACGAACGCGAAGTTGCCGGCATTCTGCAAGGAATTGCCATGAGCCGCGGCGGATCGCTTTCCTTCCCTCTTATTTTTTCGATTCACGGTGAAATTCTGCATAATCCGCATCAATTAAATAAAATGGAAAAAGGACAATTGGTCGTTAACGATTGCGGCGGAGAGGCTCCGAGTCGCTATGCGGGAGATATCACCCGCACGCTTCCGGTTTCCGGTAAATTCACCGAAGAACAAAAAGCGGTTTACCAGATCGTTTTGCAGGCTCAAACAACGGCTATCGAAATGATAAAACCGGGGATTAAGTACCGGGATATTCATCTGCACGCGGCTGCCACCATTGCCCTGGGTTTAAAAGAACTGGGCTTAATGCGCGGAAACGTTGATGATATGGTGGAAGCCGGCGCTCATGCCCTGTTCTTTCCGCACGGTTTGGGACACATGATGGGACTGGACGTACATGACATGGAAGATTTGGGCGAAGACTATGTGGGTTACGACGAAACCGTTGAACGAAGCAAACAATTCGGATTGGCTTACCTGAGATTAGCCAAGGCGCTGCAACCCGGTTTTGTCTTAACCGTAGAACCGGGAATTTACTTTATTCCCCAGCTAATCGATCAATGGAAACAAAAGTCGCTTTTCACCGAATTTATTAACTACGATAAGGTTGAGCAGTATCGCAATTTCGGCGGCATCCGCATCGAAGACGATGTATTGGTTACCGATAACGGGCACCGCATTTTAGGAAAATTAATTCCCAAACAAATAGACGGAATTGAAGCCATCATGCAATCATAATCTTTTTACGCGGCGGGCTTCCGGTTGATTAAACACGTCTGCCGGAAGCGTCCCGATGCGGCAAACCTAATTCGGTAACCGCTTTCAGATCGTCCTGATTCAAAACGGGTCCTTCGACACATAAACGAATGCCCGATCCGTCCAGCGTGCACTGTCCGCAAATTCCGATACCGCATTTCATATATCGTTCCAGACAAAATTCGTAAGCAATACCCAAGGGATCGATCAATTCCTTTATCTTAACAAACATGATTTCCGGACCGGCTGCATAGACAAATTCGATTTTTTCTTTTTTAATAATTTCAAGAAGATCGTCGGTGACCAAACCCTTTTTACCCAGCGTTCCGTCATCCGTGGTAACATAACAGTTTGAAGAACGGCGTCGAAAATCATCAACAAAAATAACCTCGTGAGCCGTCGCCGCTCCGAGCAATGACACAAAACGAAAATTCCGTTCCGACAATTCACGGGCAAGAATACGCAAAGGCGCAATGCCGATTCCTCCGCCGATTATTAACGCATTATCGCGAAAGGTAAATCCTTTTCCGAAGGGACCGCGGATTCCCACCAGGTCGCCGACTTTCAATTTCATCATAGCGCCGGAAAAGACGCCGTAAGCTTTAACCGAAATTTCCAGCCAGTCTTCGCCGAGAGCGGAAACGGAGTACGGTTTTTCATCTATCCCGGGCAACCAGACATTTACAAACTGACCGGCAACCGCGTCCGTCATCCGGTCAAAATAAAAGCTCTTCACACCCGGTCCGTGCTCAATAATTCGTTTGACGGGAAAGGTCTGCATCAAATCACTCATGCGCGCCGCCTCTGATTTCTTCGATAGATTTAAATCCGTGTCGGTCGAGATATTCCCGAACGCCCTGTTCGATTTTTTTGAACACGTCAATTCCCTGATAGTACACTCCCGTTCCTATTCCGATCAATGTAGCGCCCGCTAAAATCATTTGAACGGCGTCTTCGGGAACGGTCACCCCTCCGGTTCCGATGATAGGAATATTCACCGCCTTGTACACTTCGTAAACCGATTTGACGGCGATGGGCAGAATAGCAGGACCCGACACGCCGCCCGTTTTATTGGAAAGAATGGGCTTGCGAACTTCAATATCGATCAGCATTCCAGGACCGACAGTATTGATCGCTGTAATGGCGTCGGCGCCGTGTTCTTCGCAAACGCGCGCCAGCCGTGCAACCCCGGGTCCGTGGGGACCCAATTTAATCGAAACCGGAATGTCCCCGGCGTTCTTTTTCACAATTTCCGTTATCTTAGCCGTATCTTCGCAGCTATTGCCGAAGGGCTGTCCGAATTCGGAATGCACGTTCGGACAGGAGATATTAACCTCGATCAAATCCGGTTCCGCCTCGACGGTTAGTCTGGTCACTTCGGCAAATTCGTCAATGGTTCTGCCGAAAACAGAGGCAAATATCGGCGCGTCGCATTGCCGCCTGAACAGACGGATCTCTTTCACCATTTCATCGATGCCCGGATTGGAAAGACCGACCGCGTTCAATAATCCGTGCCTGAAAGGAAGAATGCTGGGGTTTTTGTGTCCTTTACGCCACTCGATGTTAAACGACTTGGTGGTAACCGCTCCGGCTCCTCCGAATTCGACTACCCTTTTCATCGACGAAGCCGTTAATCCCAAAATACCCGACGCCAGAACCGTGGGATTCTTTAACTTTAGATTTAAAAACTTTACCTGAGACATCATTAAGCTCACTTAATAATCGGTTTCAGCTCGGAACGGTCGAAAATGCGTTCGCAGAAATTGCACCTTACCCGATTGCTCTCTTCATCCACGGCATGAAAAAGCGTTTCGATTCCCGATTCCAGATTGGTAACGCAATTGGGATTTTTACAGAGTAAAAGATTTTTAATCACTTTCGGAGCCTGAACAACCACTTTGCTGTAAACCCGATAATCTTTAATTGCCTTAATCGTTACGCCCGGAACGACAATGGAAATGTGTTGAATAATTTCGGGAGAAAGGAATTCCAACTGCATTTTGATAAGATCTTTTCGTCCCATCTTTTTACTGTCGTAGTTCAAACCGAGTGTAACCGGAACGTCCTGCATTTCTTCGTAACGTGAGATTATTTCCAGAATTTTAACGCCCTCGCCGGCAGGGATGTGGTCGATCACTATTCCCAGCTTAATTTTGGGAATCATCAATACTTTTTCGTTTCTTTCGCTCATATCTTAACTCCAAGATGTTTTAATAAGATAGCCTCGCGCATAATAACTCCGTTTCGCGCCTGAGGAAAATAACCCGCATATTTGGTTTTATCCACATCATAAGCGATTTCATTAACGCGCGGCAGAGGATGCAAAACCCGCAGATGCGGTCTGGCTTCTTCCAGCATGGCTGCGGTTAACAGGTAACTATCTTTTACTTTTTCGTATTCGAGCAAATCCGGAAAGCGCTCCCTTTGAATGCGCGTCATGTACAGAATATCGCATTTGGAAATGGCTTCCTCCAAATGGTTGGTTTCGTAAAAATGGTACTTATTGGGTTCGTCGGTCATCATAAAATATTTCGGCAGGCGCAAAGATTCGGGCGCGACTAAAATAAATTCCGTAACGTCAAATTTCATTAAGGCGCGAATCAAAGAATGCACGGTACGCGAATATTTCAGATCGCCCACAAAGGCAACCTTGATTCCGGAAATTTTACCAAGGTCTTTTTCGATGGTGAAAAGATCCAACAGGGTTTGCGTTGGATGTTGATTTGACCCGTCTCCGGCGTTGATTACCGGTATGGAACTGACCCGGGCTGCCAAACGGGCGGTTCCCTCTCCCGGATGGCGAATAACCATGATGTCGCAATAATTCTCTACCGTGTAGATCGTATCCGTAAACGATTCGCCTTTGGAAACCGAAGTAGCCGATTTTTCGGCAAATCCGATCACGCCGCCCCCGAGACGATGCATTGCCGATTCAAAGCTCAAACGCGTCCGGGTGCTCGGCTCAAAAAACATGGCAGCCATGATTTTACCCTGTAATAACCGGTACCGCTCATCGGCGGGCAGGTCTTCCACCGAATGCGCCAACCTCAGGTAATCTTTGATCTCGTCAACCGTGAGATCTTCCATGGAAATTAGGTCTTTTTTCATAGCGTTCCTCTATCTGATAGCATTGTAATTTATTGTATTGTTTTGGAATTTCGATGTCTTCACTGCTTCTCCGATAATTTCCAGATTTCTAACCGCAGCATCCTGAATTAAATCATCCTCCGCAAATTGTTCTGGCGTAATATTTCCGGTATATTTCTTAATCTTTTTTATAGCATCAAGTATATCCTTCAGATAGACTCTATACTCCCTGGGCATACTTTACGTTCTCCAATATATGAGGTTTTAATTCGGGCTTAATTGCATCGACAATTACGAGATCCACTTTATTTTCCAACAAATCTTCCAGAAAAAATTTAAGGTCCATATAATTATCAAATGTTTTCATTTTATTTTCAAATTCTACTAACAGGTCTATATCGCTGCCGGGTTTTTGTTCATCCGCCGCGCAAGAGCCAAACAAACCGATTTTTTTCACTCCAAACTTCCTGATATCAGCCATATTTTCATCAAGCATCTTTAATATTTTGTCGGAATTCAACATGTAACCGCCTCCAAAAACGCCTTGCCGTTTTTTATTTTTTAATTTCCCTTCCCGCCTGTTCCAGATAGACCACAGGATCGGGAGCGTTCAACAACGACCGTCCCACAATTAAATAATGGGTTTGCAAAAAATCAAATTGTCCTGGATCGCCTCCCTGCTTGCCGAAACCCGGGGAATAGAAAATACAATCTTCCGGTTCCGAAAGCTCACGGAAAACTTTTTTAACCGCTTCCGGTTTTGTTAAAGGCACGACAAAATTCCTTACTCCTAATCCGTAAGATCGTTTGTAAATGTCCATCACCGCGGAATCGTCCAGATAGCCGCCTTCGGACACCCGATATTTGGGATGGGTCATAATGCCGCCCACAATCACCGTAAGCCGTTCGTCCTGCAAGGCTTTTACCCAGGCTTCCAGCGTAGCGGGACCGGCTTGCGGGAACAAAATAACCTCGTCCATTCCGCTTTTTTTCATCAATTTTGCAAAACGGCTGCCCATATCGGGAATATCCGTAGCCGCCTTTTGATGATCATAAATGATCGGTTTCGCGGAAATCTCACGAATGGCTCGCGCAACCGCGGGCAAGCCGTTGGTCAAACCGGCAATAAATCCGATTTTGTATCCGTAAATCAAATCCGATCGATCGACTTTTTCCACAAGACTTTTAATCGCGTTTAAATCTTCGATGTCGAGGGCTGGAATGAATTTTCGAACGCGCTGCATTTATTCTCCTTCGTAAAATTTTTGCATCACTTCAAAATTGGGATTATTGTTTAATTTCAGATAGTCGATAATATCCTGCAAAGTAATCAACGCCTCAAACCTGACACCCGGTATTCCGGCGGTTTGATTTTTGGTTCGGCGGTCAACGGTGACCAGAATTCCTTCGATCCGAGCCTCAAACGACTCCCGTAAAAGTTTTAAAGCCTCCAATTTGGTTCCGCCCGTGGTCAGAACGTCGTCGATAATTAAAATCCGGTCTCCCTTTTGCGGCTGGTAACCCACAAACACGCCGCCTTCTCCGTGCTTTTTGGCTTCTTTGCGATTATAAAAAGTGTAAAGAGTTTGATTGTACATTTGATAGTAAGCCATTGCCGTGGCTGTAACCAACGAAATCCCTTTGTAAGGAGGTCCGAACAGCACGTTCGTTTCGGGAAAGGTCCGTCGGATTTTTTGAGCCAGGGCTTTGCCCACAAAATGATAAGCAAAACCTGAATTGACATCGCCTAAATTAATAAAAAAAGGGGATTTCATCCCTGATTTCAGAGTGAATTCCCCAAATCGTAACGCCTTTTGCTCAATCAGAAATTCAATAAACCGATTGGCGTGAATCGGATCTTCGTTAAATTGCCTTTCCGGGTGACTCATTCGGAAATTTCCCTTTCTCAAATTTTACGATTCCGTTAACCAATGTCAGTTCGACATTCCATCGAAATTCAAACCGATCATAAATATTGAATCCGGTTTTGGTGATCACCGTCTGATTCGGCTGCGGTTCATCCAATCGTTTAACAAAAACCAGATCCGCCCAGTTACCCTCTTTAATTCCGTCGCGTCCCTCGATATCGTAGCAGTTAGCCGCGGAACGGCAGGTGAGTTGATGCAGTTGTTTCCAGTTAATAATTCCTTCGTCAATCAGATGCAGCATCTGGGGCAGCACCCATTCTATTCCCGCAATGCCCGAGGGAGGATTTGAGCTTTGTTTTTCTTCCGGAGTGTGCGGAGCGTGATCCGTGCCGATAAAATCGACAATGCCTTCCGACAAAGCCTTAAGCAATTTTTGCCGATCGTTTTTTGTTCTGATGGGGGGATTGACCTGAAAGATCGCCCCTTCCTTTAAATAATCTTCCTGAGTAAAAAAGAGATAGTGGGGGCAGGTTTCTCCCCAAACATCAAAGCCTTCGTTTTTCATGCGAAAAAGCCAATCCGCTTCTTCCGCCGTGTTAATATGGCAGATAACCACCCGCGGACGTTTTTCTTCGGGTAATTTGCGCAAAGCGTTCTCGATTTTTTGCAGCGCGCTGATAACGGCTTTTCTGGGTCGCCGCTCGTGATGCGGTAGTCGATTTTTCCCATCCTGCAAAAATTCGCTTTCGTCTTCGGCGTGGACGGAAACTCTCGAATAAAATTCAAATAATTCCTTTAATTCGTCTTCTCCGGTTATCGGCGCCATGGCGGAAGATTTAGCCATATAAATTTTCACCGATTTACTCAGATCTTCTATGGCTTCCTTTTTTCCGTTCGAAGCGTGATACATAATCCCCCAATTTACCAGGGATTTTTTAGCAAACCGAATTCTCTTTTTTTCAAGACGTTTTTTAGTCGTAACGGGAGGTTTGTTATTGGGCATGTCAATTATCGATGTCACTCCGCCCTTAAGCGCGGCTTTCGATCCGTTGCAGACGCCTTCTTTATAGCGCTGCCCGGGTTCGCGAAAATGAACATGAGGATCGATCATACCGGGCAAAATCAAACAGCCTCTGGCGTTGAGGATCGAATCGTTTCCGCCGTAAGACGAAGAAGAGCCGAATTTTACGATACGTCCCTCTTGAATTTCGATATGACCTTCTTCAAAATATCCTTCCGCGGTCAACCACCGGGCATTTTTAATGACCATATCAGACGAACACCAATCAAAAGTTTATTAATGAATTATGAGTCCGCTTTAAAAACCGTATTCTGTCATTTCGAACAAAGAGAAGAATCTTATAACTCCAATAAAAACAAAAGATTTCTCGTCGCTACGCTCCTCGAAATGACAAATACAGACCTTTTTAGAGTGGACAAAATTATGAATTAAGAATCCGGAATATTCACGCGTCAACAGACCGCAGTTCGATTCTTAATTCATCATTGGTTTACACTCTGTTTGACTCCAGTTTTTCGCGTTCGATGGCTTCCAATACATCTTCGCCCGCTCCGGTGGGATATTCCCCGGAGAAGCAGGCATGACAGATGGGCAGATCTTTGTACAAATCCTTAAGATCTTCCAAGTCCTGATAAATCACCTCGTCCGCTCCGAGATATTGTCTGATTTCATCCACATCGTAGTGCGAAGCCAAAATTTCGCGTTTCACCGACATATCGATTCCGTAAATACAGGGATGCTTCACGGGCGGCGAAGCGGAGATGAAGTAGATTTCTTTTGCTCCGGCTTCGTGCAACATTTCCACAATACGCTTGGAGGTCGTTCCCCTGACAATCGAGTCGTCAACCACCGCCACTTTTTTGTTTTTCACAATATCTCTGATGGGATTCAATTTTTGACGCACCATTTTTTCCCGTTCCTGCTGGGTGGGGGTGATAAAGGTGCGTCCCATGTGATGATTTTTCGCCAGTCCGCGGCGGTAGCGAATTCCCAATTCTTCCGCCATTGCCGAGGCGAAAAAGTAAGCCGAATTGGGCACGTCGATGACGATATCGGGCTGCAAACCGGTTTTTCTGAACGTTTCCGCGAGACGTTTTCCCATGCGCACCCGTTCGCTCGCCACCAATCGATTGTGAATTATCGAATCCTCGCGCGCAAAATAGATGTATTCGAAAACGCAAAAAGCCCGTCGTTTGGTTTTACCGATATTTGTGTGAACGTGGCGATCGTTATCAATAAATACCATTTCGCCGGGTTTTAAATCGCGAATTAATTCATATCCCAAAAAATCAAAGGTGGTGCTTTCCGAGGCAAACGCATATACCACCCCCTGATCGGTGTATCTTTTTCCCATCACCAAAGGACGGATTCCGTAAGGATCGGTAAAAGCCAAAAAACCCTTGTTGGCAATAATCGTAACCGCCGAATACGCTCCCTGAACGATGTTTTGCACTCCCTGAACAGAATCGAAAATATCCTGAACGGATAGATGTTTTAAGTCCTTCTGTTCCAACTGGGTGGCAAGCGTGTAAAGAATTAAAGCCACGTCATTCGAAGTATCCAACAAACGATGATGCTCTTCATACAGCTTTTGCCGCAGCTCGTTAAAATTGACCACATTGCCGTTATGCACCATAGCCAGACCATAAGGATAATTAACGGCAATGGGTTGGGCGTCCACAGCCTCGGTTGATCCGATGGTCGAATAGCGTACGTGTCCCAATCCGATTTCACCCCGAAACCGTTCCAGCGGTAAATTTTTGAAAACCTGGCTCACATGACCGTTGCCTTTGAACATTTTAAAACTGCCGTTAAAAATTACGACTCCCGCCGCATCCTGACCGCGATGCTGAAGCGTTTCCAGTCCGTTTATGATATCCGTGGCTACATTATCGTAACCAAATACTCCGATTACACCACACATTTTGTCTTACGACTCCTTTTCTTGTAATTTGAATTCACCGCTCAAAACACGGCGTAAGGCTTCGCTGTAAAATTCATGTTCAGCCCGTAAACCTCTTTTTTCCACTTCTTCCAATGTTTCGGCTCCGCGTAAATCCACTTCTTTCTGGGCTATGATCGGTCCGGTGTCCACGCCTTCGTCAACAAAGTGCACGGTTATTTTCGTGGAATTCAGTTTATTCTCAAACGCCCATTCGTATCCGCCCACGCCCTTAAACAGCCTGGTATCCGCCGGATGAATGTTGATAATGCGATTTTTAAATTCCCGCACAAACAAGGGACTTAAAATACGCATGAATCCGGCTAACACTATATAATCAATCTTGTAAGGTTTTAAAAACTCTATTACTTCCTTCTCAAACTGTTCTCTCGACTTTCCTTTGGAGGCGATGCTTGCCGTGGGAACGCCCAAGTCCGCGGCGATCTTTAGTCCCTTGGCGTCCGGTTTATTGGAAAAGACCAGCGCCACTTCGCAAACGTCTTTTAAAATACCGTTTTGCGCCTGACGCACAATGGCTTCCATATTGCTGCCTCGTCCGGAAATAAAAATAGCGACGCGTTTTTTCACGAGGTCAGTCCTTTTTTGCCGATGTCTTTACGATAGTACATATTTTCAAAACTGATCTTTGCCGCTTCACGATAGGCTTTATCAATGGCTTCAGCCAATGTATCGGCGCGGGCAACCACGTTTAGAACACGTCCGCCGGAGGTCACGATTCTGTTTCCTTCCCGCTCCGTCCCGGCATGAAACAGCAAAGTATCTTCCGAAACATCATCCAGACCGGTGATCACTTTTCCCTTTTCGTAGCTTCCCGGATATCCGCCCGAAGCCAAAACCACATCCACAAAATAACCGTCGTTGAACTCGACGGCTACCCGATCCAGCGTCTCATCCAGACTTGCCCGAATCAATGTAAGCAGATCGGTTTTTAATGCCGGTAAAATAACCTCGGTTTCGGGATCGCCGAAACGCACATTATATTCGAGCAGCTTCGGACCTTCTTCCGTAAGCATCAATCCAAAGTAGATTACGCCATGATAATTCAATTGTTCATTTTGAATTCCCCTGAGGGTGGGCAGAACAATCGCTTCCTGAATTTGCTTAAGAAGGTCTTCGTTGCAAACGGGAACCGGGCAGTAAGCGCCCATGCCGCCGGTATTGGGTCCTTTGTCTCCGTCAAAAGCGGGTTTGTGATCCTGCGACGGCTGCAATAAGCGGAAGTTTTTACCGTCCGTGAATCCGATTATCGATAATTCCTGTCCGGAAAATTTTTGTTCGATAAAAAAAGGCGCGGTTTCGCCGTAGCGGTTCTTCAATTCTTCAAGCGCATCATAGGCTTCCTGACGATTGCCGCACACAAACACGCCCTTACCGGCAGCCAGACCGTCGTATTTGACTACCACGTTGCCGTCCGTTTCATCGATTACCTGCTCGATGTCGTCCCCGTCTTCCAACATCCAGAAATCGGCTGTGGCTACGCCGTACTTTTTCATGAATTTCTTTGCCCAGATTTTTGAGCTTTCCAGACGGGCTGCGTCTTTGGAAGGACCAAACACCCGAATATCACTTTCAGCAAAATAATCCGCAATTCCTTTTGCCAGCGGAACTTCGGGACCGACGACAATCAGTTCGACTTTATTTTGATTGCAGAATTTTTCTATGCCTGCGAAATCATCGGCTTTAACGGGCACATTGTTCCATGTTCCGCCGTTTCCCGGCAGACAGAAAATTTTATTTTTATCGATCGACTGAGCTAATTTCCAGGCAATGGCGTGTTCTCTGCCGCCCGAGCCAATAACTGCGATTCTCATCAGTGTTTTTCCTTTTTTGTTTTTCCTTTAAAACGGATTCATAAAAGTTCTGCCCTTATTATCCGCGCGCGGCTCATCAGCTTTCGGATCGGGCAAAAAATCATTCTTAACCGGCTAAACTTTTATTTTTTCAATTAAAGCGTTCGAGTGCAAATTTAAACAAAATCGGTTCACTTGCAAAATCACCGCTTTCACAAACCAAGTTCCTTTTCCGCCAGCTCGATTACCATCTCACAAATCCGCGGCGCATCGCCGATATATCGGGAAACGCGCAGATTTTTCAACCGCTCTTTCACATCCCGCGCGACGTTCAGTCCGTCAATAAAGCGGTTTAAATCTTCCCGCGTCACCCGCTGCCCGCGTGTCATCTCTTTCAACAGACTGTAAGGATCTTCCACGCCTTCTTTGCGCAAAACGGTCTGGATGGGTTCCGCCAGTAATTCGGGATGGTTCTCCAATTCTTTTAGACAATAGGCGGAATTAACCTGCAATTTTTTCAATCCGCGCAAGGTTTCCTGAAGGGCAAGGTAACCGTGCGCCAAAGCCACGCCGATGTTGCGCGTTACAGTGCTGTCCGAAAGATCCCGCTGCAAACGCGAATTACTTAGTTTGTCAACCAATCCGTTTATCAGCGCGACGGAAATTTGCGCGTTGCCTTCGCTGTTTTCAAAATTAATGGGATTTACCTTGTGCGGCATGGTGGAAGAGCCGACCGCTGCCCTGTCCGCTTCCAGAATCAGATAGCCTAAAGTTAAATAGAGCCAGACATCCCGATCCAAATCCAGCACAATGTTATTGATTTGTTTGCTTAAATTCAAATAGTCCGCCCAGCCGTCATGGTCTTCGATCTGCGTGGTTGCCAGATTGGGCTCGAGTTCATGCTTTTGCAGAAAATCGCGTGAAAAGGCGATCCAGTCAAATTCCGGAAAAGCCGCTTTTAAAGCCGAAAAATTTCCGGTGGCGCCGTTCAGCTTCGCCGGAAAACGAAAAGTCTTTAATTTTCGATAGACCCTCAGCAAACGATTCAGATAAACAGCCATCTCTTTACCTGCGGTTGTTGGAGACGCCATCTGTCCGTGAGTGCGCGCGGGAAACGGCGTGTCTTTCCACTGCCGAACCATATTCAACAACGTTTCCAGAACTTGTTTTAATTGCGGAAGCTGTTCCTTTTGCAGATATTCGCGAAAAAGCAAAGTGTAAGACAAATTGTTCACATCCTCTGAAGTCAATCCGAAATGAATCATGTTGGGATGCCGGAGTCCTAAATTCTCTCTTAAAAACACTTCGCACGATTTAACGTCGTGATTCAGCGTCTTTTCGATTTCTTTGATACGCTGATAGTCCCGCTGCGAAAAATGATCTTTGAAATAATCGATTTGCTTCTTCTCTTCGGCGGTAAACGGGGGAAACAATCCGGTTTCGTTCAAGGCATCCAAAAAAAGAAGCTCCGTTTTTACGCGCATGCGCATTAAGGCGAATTCGGAAAAATACTGTCCCAAGTGTTTTAAGCGATTCCCGTAGCGTCCGTCCAAAGGAGAGATAGCCATCGCCATATTATCTGCCTCGAATTTTTCGGTCGGCATCGCGTAATTCCTCTTTCATTTGATTGATTTCATTCAGGAATCTCTGTTTTAATGACGGGAGATTCAAACTGCGCAAGCCGATCAAAGCCGCATTTGCCGGATCAATCACTGTGGCGGCGGGCGTATTCGACGGCATCATCAGGGAAGAATTGACATTGACCATCAGGTCTGTTTTGTCTTTAAAAGGCGGGCAATTAAACACCGGAACGGTCAGATTTGCCGCCAGCGCCCCGCCCAGTCCGTTGGAGCGACCGGCAACGGCGATTACCGCGCCCGGCTCCAGCGAAAGATTGTAGTCTTTTATTACCTCCGGAATCCTTTCTCCGTTTTTATGCGCCGAAACAACACGTAAATCCGCAAAAATTCCGTACGCTTCAATCACCTTCTTCATCTTCTGGGCGTGTTCCAGATCGGACGGCGAACCCATGACAATCGCCACAAAACCGGGCTTGATCAATCCGTGTTTGACCAGATTCTGATAGACCCTGCGCTGAACGTCTTCATCCGGTTCCGGCAGCGACTCGCCTGTAATCATTTGATAAATTTCCCGATAACGGCGCGTCGTCTCCCGTATTATTTCATCCGGTAATGAATCCGGATATTCGCCGTTTTTTTTGTTTTTCAAAAGATAGGCTCTGACGTATTCTTTGTCCAGTTGCTCCGCATTTTGCGGGTCTTTCTCGTAATTTTCCTTGGACCAGAAGCGCGAAGAATCGGGCGTGTGAATTTCGTCGATCAAAATCAGTTTGCCGTCGATCAAACCGAATTCGTACTTGGTATCCACTAAAATTATGCCGCGACGGGCTAAAATTTCCTGCCCGCGTTTAAACAGCTTAAGACTTACTTCTTCCATCTGACCGTAAAATTCTTCCGATACCCAGCCTTCTTCAACCAATTCCCGCGGACTGATTTCCCGATCGCTCTCTTCTTTGGTGGTCGGCGTCACTATCGGTTCGGGAAACGCCTGATTTACGGTCATTCCGTCCGGAATGGAAACTCCCGAAATAACACGTTTGCCCTTTTGATAACCACGCCAGGCGGAGCCCGTCAGGTAACCGCGCACGATCATTTCCACTTTAATGGGATGGGCTTCGCGTACCAGAGAGATATTGGGATCGACCAGCTTAATAAAATGGTTGTCGATAATATCCCTCGTATTCTCGAACCAATAAGCCGCCAATGAATTTAAAACCGCGCCTTTACCGGGAACCGGCGTTTTCAGCACCTTGTCAAAACTTGAAATACGATCGGTGGCTACAATTAAACGACGATTTGCGTCCACGCGAAAACTCTCCCGCACTTTGCCGGAGTGAATTTTTTCCAATTGTGGTGTGACCAGATTGGATAAAATGGTCATAGCGTTCTCCTGAAAATGGTAATTGTTTTTTTTATTTAATGTTTAAAATGGCGCAAGCCCGTAAATACCATGGCAACGCCCAGTTCATCGCAGCGTTTGATCACCGACTTGTCGCGGATCGATCCGCCGGGCTGAACAATGGTTTTGATTCCGGATTCGGCTGCAATCTCCACATTATCCGGGAACGGGAAAAAAGCGTCGGAAATCAAAACAGCTTTACTCATCTGATCCTCAAGGTATCGCGGCAGATCTTTTTCTTCTCCTTTGAATTCATTTTTCAAATTCTGACGGCAGCGCTCCATTGCCAGTCGGGTTGAATTTACGCGATTCGGCTGACCGCAGCCCATTCCCAGAAGCTGGTAGTTTTCACCCGATTTGCGAACAACGGCAATCGCGTTTGATTTCAACTGGCGTACGGCAATCAATCCGAATTCCAATAAACCCGGATCGATATTCGCCTGTTTTTGAGTCACATTTTCCGTCTTTTCCCATAACTTGCGGTCCGCGGTTTGAACCAACAGAGCTCCGCCCATCACGCGATATTCCCGCTCCTGTCGCAGACGCTGCGGATCAAAACGCACCACGCGCAGATTCTTGTGCAGAAACAAGTACTCTAAGGCGTCTTCGTCAAAATCGGGAGCCGCGACCACTTCCACAAATTTGCGCTGCGACTTATCTTCGGCATTTAGCATCAAAAATTCCACGGTCTTTTTTTCCACCCTGCTATTAAAAGCGATTACCGAGCCAAAAGCCGAGACCGGATCTCCCGCCCAGGCTTTTTCGAACACCTCCCGTTGATCGGCGCCCTCGCACAAGCCGCAGGGATTATTGTGTTTGATGATTGCGCAGGCGGTGTCTTTAAAATCCCTGACCGCGTCCAGCGCGCTGTACAAATCCACGATATTGTTGTACGACAGTTCTTTACCGTGCAACGCCTGCAGATCGTACAACGAATCGGATGCATGACGCTGGCGCAGGAAAAAGGCTTGCTGATGGGAATTTTCACCGTAACGCAGCGTCTTTGCCCGATGAAAGGCAAGACGTACCGAAAGTTCTCCGGCGGTTTCATCCATGGCAGAGGCAATCACGGCATCGTAATCAGCCGTAAGATTGAAAGCCTTGCGCATCAGACGAAAACGGGTGTCGTAACTTAAAGCGCCGTTGTTTTCTTTTAATTCACGCACAATATCAGGGTAATCCTGCGGATCTGTAACCGCCGCCAC
>JAADIP010000011.1 GCA_013151275.1 Calditrichota bacterium
GCGGCTTCCGAAGTCCTGTTTCAGGCATATTTACGCAACGAATGGATGACCTACCGGGATCCTTCGCTGCTCATTAATTATTCCGTTTTGCACAGTGTGCATTTTAATCAGGAAAAGGGTCTGCAGGGTCGTTTCCACTACTCTCCTCGCCAAACGCTTTTGCTCAAAAGCGGAGTGGAAATTGTTGAGCAAAAAGTTTCAAGCAGCAACGCGGGAAGTCATGGTCGCCGGCGTTTTGCCGCGTACTTGCTCTCCGACTGGCGTCTGCTTGACAAACGTTTTACCCTGCAGGCTTTTAATATTAACGGCGGCTTACGGGTCGAACGTTATTCCGATCTGAAAACAATTTTTTTACCCGCGGCGGGATTGACCGCGAGCTGGACTTACTTCCAGCTTTTTGCCTCTGTCGGGAAGAACTTCAGAGCGCCGGGCTTTAACGATCTTTACTGGCAGCCGGGCGGTAATCCGGATTTGCAGCCGGAAAAATCGCTTAATTTTGAAATCGGCGCGCGGCGTTCGTTTTATTTTAAGCAATGGTTAGGAGAAGCGGAGCTCAGCGTTTTTCGCAATAAGGTGCAGAATCAGATTAAATGGCTGCCCGCGGAAGGGGGCATCTGGAAGCCGTTTAACATCAGCGCCGTAAAAAGTCAGGGCGTTGAAATCGATTTCAGTTTGGAGCACGTCAGCGAAATTCACAAGCTGCAATTTTCTTACACCTACAATCAATCGATCAAAAACAAAGCGGAATTTCCCGGAGATCGCACAGTCGGCAATCAACTTCCGTTCCTGCCGCGCGAACAGTTCGGTTTTAGCGTTCAAAGCGGAATTAAAAAGTTGCGCGCGGGATTGAGCGCCAATTATTCCTCTTTCCGCTTTATTGACATTACCAACAATCCCGACCGCATTCTGCCTTCGTATCTGGTTACAAAATTCTGGATCAGCGGAAAATTTCGCCTTGCCCGCTTTTTACTTAAACCGGGAATCGTCATCGAAAATCCGGACAACCGCTCTTTTGAAATTTTAAAGGGTTACCCTTTACCGATGCGTTATGTGCGCTTTATTCTTGAAATAAAAATTTAATGATTACGTCACTTACGACAATTTTATTAACAAAGGAGGTTATTTTATGAGACTATTTTTAATCGTTTTACTGACTGTGATTTGGCTGTTCGTGGCTTGTGACAAAAACCCTTCGGGCAGTAAGGTCGAAAAAAAGGCTCAATCCGTGGGAGCTTTTATTGTAAACGAAGGCAATTTTGGCAAGGGCAACGGCTCGCTCTCGTTTTACAGTTTCAAAGATCAGAGCATTCAAAACGATGTTTTCGCAACGATAAATAAACGCCCTCTGGGAGACACGCCCAACAGCATGACCGTCTGGGATACGCTGGGTTTTATCGTGGTTAACAATTCCAATAAAATCGAAGTAATCAGCCTGAAGTCCTGGAAGAGCGTTAAAACCATTGAAATGAGCGGAGGCTCCAGCCCCAGGAATCTGGCGGTTGTATCCGATCAAAAGGCTTACGTTACCAATTTGTACGCCAACAATGTTGCGGTGATCGATTTGAAGTCATTGAGTCTGAGCGGAAAGACAATTACTGTCGGCGCAAATCCCGAAGAAATTGTTGTTCTCAGCGGAAAGGCTTACGTGGCGAACAGCGGATTCGGTTCGGGAAATACGATCTCGGTGATCGACGCGGGCTCCGATAAGGTCGTTCGGACTATTAAGGTGGGAGATAATCCGACGAGTTTGATCATTGACGAAGATAACGAGATCAATGTGCTTTGCACGGGAAGATGGCCTGCCTGGGGCGATTCAACGGACAAGGGAACCAACGGCGGCGTTTACGTGATCGATCCGGTTAAGGGAGTCGTTGTCGATTCCATTAAAATCACGGGACATCCCTCGGAATTGAGTTACGGGGGCAACGATTTGGGATTTTTTATCCTCAACGGAAAAGTGGTCAGCTATTCAACGGATGAGAACAAACTTTTGAATGAAAGCCTGATCGACAACACGAAGGAGTTCGTTTTCTACTATTCGCTCGAAGCCGATCCCGTTTCGCAGTTGCTTTTTGTGCTGGATGCTAAAAATTATGCTCAAAACGGAGAATTGCTTATTTTTGATTTTTCGGGGAATTTGCAAAAACGGTTAACAACAGGAATAATTCCGGGAGCTGTAACTTTTGTTTATGAATAATATCAGAAAAAGTCTCTTTGCGCTCATTCTGTTCCTTATTTTTGTTTGGGCTGGCTGTCAGCAGCAGCCAGCCTCGAACAATAAAGGCGAAAAAATTCGGAGAATTATCTCGCTTTCGCCGCATATTACGGAAATTCTTTACGCTTTAAATCAGCAGGACAAAATTGTCGGCGTAACCGATTTTTGTCGATTTCCGCCCGAAGCCAGGCGCAAAGAAAGCATCGGCGGATTTTTAAATCCTAATCTGGAAAAAATAGTGATGCTCGAACCGGATGTGTTGATTGGGGTTCCGTCTCATGCCGATCTCGCCGCCAAGTTAGCTTCGAGAAATTTGAAAATGGTGCTCCTGCCCAACGACCAACTGAAGGACGTTTTTTTTGCCATTGACTCGCTTGGCAGGCTGCTCGATTGTCGGGCGCAGGCTCAGGCGCTTGTAAAAACAATTAAAGACAGTCTGAACCTGTATCGGAAAAAAGCGGCGGGCATTTTATCTTACAAACCGTCGGCGGTAATGGTCATCGGCAGAGACGCGGGCTCGACAGGACACATTACCGTGGTTGGTCCGCGCACCTTCTTGGATTCGGTTTGGACGATGATGGGCGGAAAAAACGCGTTTTCCGATCTTCCGGCGCCTTACGCTCAAATCAACAGGGAATCGTTTTTGCTTAAACAACCGGAGATTATTATTGAATTTAAATACAACGAACCCTGGGATGCGCAAAAGGACGCGCGCAATAAGAAGGAATGGAAAAATCTGTTTCGCGTGCCGGCGGTAAAAAACGGGGATATTTATGTTTTAACGGGCAATTACACGCTTATTCCGGGACCGCGTGTTTACAAACTGGCGGAGGATTTTTATCGGATACTGCTCGAGTATTCCAAAAGGAGTGACAAGTAACGAGTAACGAGTGACGAGTGACGAGTAACCGGAGAAACCGCTTACACGCTTAACCCTTAACTCTTAACTCTTAACCCATTCCCCCTCTAAATCAATATCCCTTTTTGCCAGCCCAGCTTGATTAATTCGATTTTCCGCGCATCAGCCGTTCCCAGATGGTGCCGGGTTTCGGCTAAAAAAATGTGCTTGGGCGGCGGATCGATGGGACGTTCTTCTCCGAAATAAGCGTTTCTTTTTGCCTGAATGAT
>JAADIP010000061.1 GCA_013151275.1 Calditrichota bacterium
CCTTCCGGGAGCGGACAGGCTGCATTGACCATTCCCGTTATGGCGCCGCTGGCGGACCTCATCGGAGTGAGCCGTCAAACTGCGGTTCTGGCTTTCCAGTTCGGCGACGGTTTCAGCAACCTGATTATTCCCACATCTGCGGTGACCATGGGCGTTCTGGCTTTGGCGGAAATCCCCTGGGAAAAATGGGCGCGCTGGATTCTTCCTCTGGAAATCTTGTTTTTTGTGCTCAGCCTTTTGTTGTTGATTCCGCCGTTCCTGATCAACTGGCAATAGGAGCATTTCTGTCGGCGATTTATGATTTGTTGGCACTTTTCATTAAGCGGAACAGGCGACTCGTCACATATTCGTTAATAGTTAAGGGTTAAGGGTTAAGCGGACCTCTCCAGTAACTAATCACGCGTCACGATTTCTTTATTTGTAATTTATTGTTATTCTTGGGTTAAAGACCCTCCTTTTAATTTCCCCCCTTCGAACGCCGAAGGCAAGGGAGTGCTTTGATTAAGCAGCGCAGTATCTGAATTTCAGAATATTCCTCTATAACAAAATTTTGTTTTGAATTTAGGTCATTCGAATTTGTTTCGGATTTCGATATTTGAACTTCGGATTTACGACTTATGATTGACGATTTATTATTTTCTCCTCAGTCCACTTACTTGTCACTTTGTTACTCATCACGGCTTTCTGCTTTCTGCATTCTGCTTTCTGACATTCCATTTTCCTACTCGTCACTTTTCACTTGTGCCCTAAAGGGCGGAGAAAAAGGGGGAGGCGTCTTTGTACCCAGCAATAAATTACTTAGGTTAATATCTTTTTATTCCTACGGAATTTATCCTAAACAACTAAACCTCTAAACGCCTAAACTTGTTACTCGTTACTCATCACGCGTTACGCATTACGCATTACGACCTTGTCACTTTTATCTTTTACCTTCCTAATCGTCCGTGCTTTTTTCCCCTTTGCTGATACGCTCGATCTCTTCGTAGGAATACAATCTGCCTCTGCCGATTCCCGGACAGATTTGCACCGTGGCTTCCCATCGTGAACGACTCTTTAAATTTTCAGCCCAAAAAGGAAAAGTAGCGCATTGTAAAGGACGAACCGGATAAATGCCGCAAAGATTGTCTTCTAAAAAAACACAGGAGTCGTTTTCGGCGTCCGCAAGCGCTAATCGATTGTCTATTTCTCTGGTAAAATATTCAATGAATTCCGATTCGTCGGTCTGAAGATAAGCGGCTATTCTTTTGGCTTCTTCGCGCGAAAGATAAACGTAACCGCCGGTCATGCTGCAGCAATCGCTGCAATCGGACTGACATTCAAAACGAATTCCCGAGCGGTGAATTTTTTCCATAAAAGATTTTTTAAACCGTGAATGAGACTAAAGATTTTTGCCCGCTTGAGAAAGATAATCAAAAAAGCTAAATTGTCAAAAATTAGGGAAATAAGATGACGCGCATCATTTTACATGTTGACATGGATGCTTTTTTTGCGGCGGTCGAGCAGAGGGAACATCCCGAGCTGAAAGGCAAGCCGGTTATTGTGGGCGCCGATCCCAAAGGCGGCAGGGGTCGGGGCGTGGTTTCCACCTGCTCGTACGAAGCGCGTAAATTTGGCGTGCACTCGGCGATGCCTATCTCTCAGGCGTACCGGCTGTGTCCCCGGGGAATTTATGTCCGTCCCAACGGTAAACTGTATCAGCAGGTTAGCGGGGAAATTTTCGAAATTTTTTACGAATTCACCGATCTGGTGGAACCGGTTTCCATTGACGAGGCGTTTTTGGATGTCACTGGCAGCGTCCGTTTGTTCGGCGACGGCGTTTCCATTGCTAAAAAGATCAAAAAAAGAATTCTGGAAAAAGAACAGTTGACCGCTTCCATCGGCGTAGCTCCGAATAAATATCTCGCTAAAATTGCTTCCGATCTGGAAAAACCGGACGGGCTTGTGGTGGTCGAACCCGATGAAATCGAAACGTTCTTGTGGTCGCTGGACATTTCCAAATTGTGGGGAGCCGGGCAAAAGACTCAACAAATTTTGCGCAAAATGGGAATTCAAACCATCGGCGATCTGGCTCGCTTTCCGCGGGACATCCTTAAAAGCAAGCTGGGTTCCGCGGGCGAACACTTTTATAATCTGGCGCACGGACACGACAACCGTCCGGTGGTCGTCAGAGAAGAAGTTAAATCGGTCAGCAACGAGCACACTTTTCCGGAAGACACGGCTGATATTGATGTTTTAAGACAAAAGCTGATCTATTTGTGCGAAAAGGTGGGCTACCGTTTGCGCAAAAAACAACTTAAAGGAAGAACGATTCACCTGAAACTGCGGTACGAAAATTTTTCGACCATAACTCGCAATCTGACTATCGGGAAAGCCACTGACCGGACGCGCGAGATTTTTGATATTGTCTGGGATTTGTTCGAGAAGAATTACATGAGCGGTCGAAAGGTGCGGCTGCTTGGTGTGGGCGTGAGCGGTTTTGGCGAAGCGGAAGGCAAACAATTGTCTTTATTTGACGCTCTTGACGAAAAGCACCGCGAATTGGACAAGGTGCAGGATATGCTGGTCGATCGCTTTGGTAAACACATAATTCAGCGGGCGGAAAGTTTGAAAAAGCCGGGGAAGAAAAAAGAAGGCTGAAAAATGGGGGGATATTGTCGGAGGATGTTTTTGGCGTTTGGCGGGCAGGTCGTTTACGACCTTAAGAAGCCCCTTTAGGGGCTTGGTTATCTGCACCAAACGAGATCCCACGCTCAATCTGCTTTCCGATTCCGTTCAAAGATTTATGCCCGTTAAATAATAATGCCGTGAAAAGACTGAGCATCTATTCCCGTCAGTACAATCGCAAAATTAAGCGCTGTCTTCTCCCGCCCTTTCAACAGCGTTGTCCAGCATCTCAAAAATTAATCTGCGGTCAAAAATCAACAAGAAAAAACCTCGGCGTCCTCTGCTACTCTGCGGTAAAAAAACAACTACAAGCAATTGAGACGGAAACGTAAAAAAATTCTCCTGAATTTAAGCACTAAAAATCCAAAAGCACCTTAATTTAATCAGCGACATCAGCGTAAACAGATAAATCTGCGGTCCTCAATCAGCGTCATCTGTATCCATCTGCGGTCAAAAATCAACAAGAAAAAACCTCGGCGTCCTCTGCTACTCTGCGGTAAAAAAACAACTACAAGCAATTGAAACGGAAACTTAAAAAAATTCTCCTGAATTTAAGCACTAAAAATCCAAAAGCACCTTAATTTAATCAGCGACATCAGCGTAATCAGATAAATCTG